>JBLMVT010000342.1:0-11402 GCA_050256835.1 Betaproteobacteria bacterium
AGGCTGCCGTGGCGCAGGTCGGTGATGCCGGCGCTGCGCAGACGGCCCAGGCGAGCGAGCGGCGCGGCATACGGCGTCGCGCCGAGAACCGACTCCACCCAGTTGCCGACGCGCTCCAGCGGCGCACCGTGGTGCGGGGTGCCGAGAAACACCAGGTCGCTGACGCGCGCCGGCCAGCGCCGGCCCGCCGCGGCCGCGTCGTGCAATGCGCTGCGCGCGACCAGCCCGCCCATGCTGTGCCCAACCAGCACCAGCCGCTGCAGCGGCCGCGGCCACTGCTCGGCCAGACGCTCCAGGAGCGCGCTCAGGGCCTGGCCGTTGGTCGAGACGTGCAGTCCGCTGTTGTAATGCAGGTGGAGCGGCGTGAAGCCGAGATCGGCTGCCAGCGCCCTGCCGTGGTCGTGGCCGGCGCGCGTCCATTGCAGGTCGCTCATGCACAGGCCGTGCAGCAGCACCACCAGGCTCGGGCCCGCCTCGGGCAGTCGCGCCGCGAGGGCGTCGCGGTCCAGCAGCAGGGCGCGGCCGTCGCGGCGCAGCGCCATCGCGATCGCCAGCGGGTTGGCGCTCGCCGCGAGATGGTCGCCGAGCACGCCGTTCAGCGCGGCGACGGCGGCCTCGCGGCGAGGGCTGGTGTCGCCGGCGGGCCCCGCAGGTTCGAGCAGGCGCAGCAGGGCGTCGATGCTGCCGCCGACGGCGCGCGTGACGCCGCGCACGCTCCCGTAGACCGCGCCAGCGATGCCGCCGACGCGGCCGTCGACCTTCGGGCGACCCACGAGCGGCACGCGCGCGATGCGCTCGTGCACCGCCTCGACCAGGTCGGTCACGCCGGCGGTCGCGTCGGCGACCAGGCGCGCGGCGCCGCGCAGGTCGGCATGGCGGATCGCCATCAGCGGCCTACACCTGCCGCCACGGCAGCCCGTGCTTGCGCCAGCCGCCCAGCGTGCCGCGGTGGTGCTCGGCGTCGAGTTCGCCCTCGAAGCCTTCGAGCACGTTGCTGACGTGCGTGAAGCCGTGCCGCTCGAGCTCGAGCCCGGCGTCGACCGAGCGCTTGCCGCTGCGGCAGATCAGGATGATCGGCCGGTCCTTGCGGCCGGCCATGCGCAGCACCTCGTCGGCGAAACGCGGATTCACGTCGAATTCCGGCGCGGTGTTCCACTCGATGTTGATGGCGTCGACCGGATGGCCGACGTAGTAGTGCTCGACCTCGGTGCGGCAGTCGATCAGCAGGGTATTCGGGCTCTGCTGCAGGATCTCCCAGGCTTGCCTGGGGTGCAGGTGGTCCATGGCGCGTCCTCCCGACACGCATTGTGCCCGCGCCGCATGCGAGCCCGTGGCCCGACAGGGCAGCCCGACCGGCTACTTCCTCGCGCCCCAGCTGGTGCGCAGCTGCTTGCCGACGGCCAGCAGGAAGCGCAGCGTGTCCTGCGTCTCGGGATCGCGCATCAGGCCCCACAAGCCGCCGATGCCGCCGGCCGACGATGGCGCAGCCCGGCTCGCGGCCGCTGCCGCGTCGATCGACAGCAGCAGCTCCTGGACCGTCTTTAGCCGATCCTCGAGCTGCGGCAGCATCGTCGCGACGCGTTCCAGCGCGCCGCTTTGCTGCAGCCCCTCGAGCATCTTGACGACATGCTCGGCACCGCCGCGGCTGGCACGGTCGAGCAGCGACAGCCCGTTGCCGACGGTCTCCGTCAGGCGGCCGACCATCTCGTCGGTCAGCGCGTCCTCCGCCGAGCCATAGACGCGCGCCAGCTTGACCAGGCGGTCGAGGTCTCCGTTGTCGACCATCTGAGCGAGCGCCGGGATCGCGCGGCCGAGCCCGGAGCGATTGACTTCGTCGAGCAGCGCCAGCCCGTCGCCGACCGCCTGCGTCAGACGGCCGACCATCTCGTCGGTCAGCGCATCCTCGGACGCGCAGTACACCCGCGCCAGCTGCGACAGCCGCTCGACGTCGCCGTTGGAGATCATCTGGGCCAGCGCCGGCAGCGCGCGCGCCAGCCCGGCGCGATTCACCTGGTCCATCAGCTCGACCGCGTCGCCCGCGGTCGATGCCAACCGGCTCACCATCTCGTCGGTGAGCGCATCGCGCGCCGCCGAGATCACCCGCTCGACCTCGACGTTGATGGCTGCGGCTTCTTCAGAACGTCCGTTCACTTCGCGCTCCTTCAGAGCAGCCCGCGCGCAGAGATCCAGTAGAGCTTGTTGTACGCCATCTTGAACCAGTGCACGGCCTTGGTCGGCGGCTTCGGGTCGGGCGGGTTGAGGTAATCGAACATCGCGTAGGTCGCGCGATCCTTGCCGGCTTCGATGAAGCAGAACACCTTGCCGTCGTAGTCGCGCACCGGCGAGCCCAGCTTGACCATCGCCGCGATGTTCTCGCCCAGCGCCTCGGCCTCGAAGTGGGCGGTCGAGCCGGCCTTGCTGATCGGGATGTTGGTGGTGTCGCCGAGCACGAACACGTTGTCGCGGCCTTCCATGTTGAGCCGCTGCCGATTCGTCGGGATCCAGCCGCCGGCGCCGAGCTTGTTCTTCTCGATCACCTCCATCCCGCGGTGCGTCGGGATCGAGATCAGCAGGTCGTAAGGCGTCTCGGTGCCCTCCTCGCTGCGCAGCACCTTCGCCTTGCCGTCGACCTCCTTGAGGTTGAACAGCGTCTCGTAGGTGATGCCCAGGCGCTCGAATTCCGGCGCCGCCCACTTGGCGACGTTCTCCAGCGAATGGACGCGCCCGATCGGGTAGGTGTAGTGCAGCTGCACCTTGTCGCGAATGCCGCGATCCTTGAAGTAGTCGTGCAGCATGAACGTGATCTCGAGCGGCGCCATCGGACACTTGTGCGGGACGCCCACCGCGATCACCACGCGCCCGCCCTGGAACGCATGCAGCGCGCGGAACATCCTGGTCGCGGTCTCCTCGGTGTAGAAGGTCTCCGAGTTCTCCGCGAGCCCGGGGATCAGCTCGGGCGCCGGGCGCGATCCGGTCGCGATGGCGACCACGTCGTAGTCGAAGGTCTTGCCGCCCTTCGTCCTGACGCGGTTGTTGTCGAGCTGGAACTCCTCGACCGGATCGACGACGAGCGTAATGCCGGGCTCGAGCAGCGTCGCCTGGTCCTTGTAGAGCTCGTCGGGCGTCACGCGGCCGAACGCCAGGTACAGCAATCCGGGCTGGTACATGTGCTTGTCCGACGCCGTCAGCATCGTGATCTTCGCCTTGCCCGACTTGAGCTCGGGGGACAGCCGCCGGGCGAGGTTGTTGGCGAGGATCGTTCCACCCATGCCGCCGCCGATGACGAGGATCTTCATTGCCACTCCTTCGTGAGCGCGAACCTGCGGTTGCCCGCTACTTGGACTTCCTGACCGTGATGTGCCAGACGCCGGCCTCCTCGCGACTGCCGAGGTACTCGTGGCCGACCTTCTTCACCCATTCGGGAACGTCGCTGGCCGATCCCTTGTCGGTCGACAGCAACTCGAGCTCGTCACCCACGGAGGCGAGCTTCATCCAGCCGATCAACTCCATCAGAGGCCCCGGACAGAAGCTGCCGCGGGCGTCGATCACCTTCTTCTCGGACATCGTGCTCTCTCGCCCTTCGTGCAGGAGTCAGAACGACCAGACCTGGGTGTCCCGGGCGTCGTGGAGGAACTTGGTCAAACCGAGCGGCGCGCTCAGGTAAGGCTCGAGCGCGTCGCCCTCGATCCCCATCACGTCCATCGCCATCGAGCACGGATGCACCTTCGCCCCGCCGAGCTCCACCGCCTGCTCGAAAAGCATCCGGAACGCCGGGATGTTCTTGCCGGCCATCAGGGCCCCGAACGGCCCTTCGGGCGCTGCCGGCGCGACGTTGCCCTTGACGAAGAAGGGCAGCGCGTTCATCGACAGGAAGACCCTGACGTCGTTCCCGCTGACAGCTCCCACCGAGGCGACCATGGCGGCCATCTGCAGGCGCTCGAGCGCACCCGAAACGACGATGATGCTGATCTTGCTGGGGTCCATCACTGGCATGTCGCGAGTTGCAAGGGGCCGATCACCTTTCGCGCGCCGCCACGCGGACCGCACGCCTCATCATCGACAGCTCTGGGGGCCGGAGGTTTGACCCCAGTCAACATGGCGCCGGATCACGCGCTCGGACACGTGCTCAGCCGCTCTTCTTCTGGGCCAGTTCCTGCAGCTTCGTGGGCTGGATCAGGTGGCCGTCGAGACCGGCCTCCTTGACCGATCCGCCGTAGGCCACCGTCATGAGCTGGCTGTAGTAGGTGACCGGCATCTCGAGTTTGGTCCCGTGCTTGCGGTTGATCTCCGACTGGTAGACCTCGACGTTGGCCTGGCACAGCGGACACGGCGTGACGATCATGTCCGCACCGTGGTCGTAGGCCGACTCGACGATGTCGCGGATCTGCTTCTGGCTCTTCTCCGGCTCCGAGAACGCCAGCGCGCCGCCGCAGCAGGCGACCTTCTGGTCGTAGTCCTTCAGCGCTTGCCCGCCCACCGTCTCGACCAGCTTGTCGAGGTACATCGGATTCTCGAACGACTCGCCGTCGATGCCGAACGGCCGGTTGGTCTGGCAGCCGACGTAGCCGGCGAACTTCAGCCCATCGAGCGGCGTCACGACGGGCTCGGCGAGCCTGTCGTAGCCGAAGTCCTCGATCAGCACCTCGACCATGTGCTTGACCTGCGCCTTGCCCTGGTACTGAAGGCCGGCCTCCTTCAGCGCCTCGTTCGCGTCGGCCAGGAACTCGCGGTCGAGGTCGAGCTTTTCCTTCGATTCGCGGGCATTGAGCCAGCAGGCCGCGCAGGTCGCGACCATGTCCTGCCCCGGCAGGTGCTTCTCGGCGAGCGCGAAGTTGCGCGCGTTGAGGACGTGGCGCGTCAGCTCGCCGGCGCCGGTGTAGCTGATCGAGGCGCCGCAGCAGTTCCAGTCGGGAATGGTCGTCAGCTTGATGTCGAGCGTGCGGCACATCGCGTGGGTCGACGTCAGGTAGTTGGCCGCCGATGCCCTCAGCTGCGACGAGCAGCCCGGGTAGAACGCGTATTCCTTGCTGGCCATCGCCTCTCCTAGTCGGCCGCGCCGCGGCGGCG
Source organism: Betaproteobacteria bacterium (assembly GCA_050256835.1). GTDB lineage: Bacteria > Pseudomonadota > Gammaproteobacteria > Burkholderiales > Burkholderiaceae_C > JAMHWF01. Next base: position 5,068 of record JBLMVT010000342.1, read on the forward strand.
CTGCTCGATCTGCTGAGCCTTCGCCAGCATCGCGGCGATTCCCTTCTGGTCCTTGCAGCGATGGCCGCCGAGCAGCTCGAGTGGGTTGAGTCGCCCGGCCTTGAGCAGCCCCAGGCCGACGTGGCGCATCTCCCACGCCTTCTTCAGGCCGGCGACGAAGCCGTCCTTGAAGTACAGGCCGAGCGTGAGCTTGAGCTCGTTGACGCGGCCGGCGCGCCTGAAGTTGCCGAAGAAGCGCAGCGAGAAGTCGCGCGTCGGCTGCAGCCTGGGCGCCAGGCCGAGGCGGTGCGAGTAGCTCGCCAGCCCGTGCATGATGGTCGTGATCGGCAGCTTGCGCGGGCAGCGCACCACGCAGTTGTAGCAGGAGGTGCACATCCACATCGCGTCGGACGCGAGCACCGCCTCGCGCTTGCCGGCGCGGATCATCATGAAGATCTTCTGCGGCGGGTGCTCCCAGTGCGGGCCGAACGGGCACGAGCCGGCGCACACGCCGCACTGCATGCACATCTTCACCCACTCGCCGCCCTCGACCTCGCGCTCGACCTCGCGCAGGAAGTCGTTCGCATACGGCGCGGCCGCCGTCTTCACGCGAAGCCCTTCATCGGGCTCATGCCGATTTCCTTGATCTTGGCCGCGTACTCGTCGATCAGCCGCGGCAGCCGCTCGATGTCGGTGATCGCGACCTCGTGGCTGACGACGCGCTCGGCCTCCAGCCCGAGCTGCGCGAGCGTGTCGTCGACCTTGCCCATGCGGTAGTGCGCCATCTCCGAGCCCTTGACGAAGTGGCACTGGTAGTCGTCGCCCTTCTTGCAGCCGAGCATCATCACGCCGTCCCAGCCGCCGTTGAGCGCGTCGGTGATCCAGATGGTGTTCACCGAGCCGAGGCAGCGCACCGGGATCACGCGCACGAAGGCCGAGTAGCTGCGCCGCTGCAGCGCCGCCATGTCGAGCGCGGGATAGGCGTCGTTCTCGCAGGCCAGCAGCAGGATGCGCGGCTTCTCGGAGAACTCGTCGGGCATGTCGACGGCCTTGATCTGCGCGCCGACCGAGTCGACCGAGTAGTTCTCGAACGAGATCACCCGCACCGGGCAGGCGCCCATGCAGGTGCCGCAGCGCCGGCAGCGGCTCTCGTTGAAGACCGGGAAGCGGCGCTCGTCCTCGTCGATCGCGCCGAACGGGCATTCGACGGTGCAGCGCTTGCACTGCGTGCAGCCCTCGAGCCGCACGATCGGGTACGACAGGTCGCCCGAGCGCGGGTGCGCGGCGCGGCCGAGCGCGGCGTTCTCGATCGCCTGGATCGCCTTCAGCGCCGCGCCGGTCGCGTCCTCGACCGCCTGCGCGATGTCCATCGGGCGGCGCGCCGGCCCGGCGGCGTAGATGCCGGTGCGCCGCGTCTCGTAGGGGAAGCAGATGAAGTGCGAATCGGCGAAGCCGTGCTTCAGCTTGGGCAGGTCCGGCCCCTGGCGGTAGGCGAGGTTGAGCACCGACGTCGACTGCAGCTCGGCCTTGCGGCGCTGCGCGGGCTCGGAGCCCTGATCGGCCTCGCCGACGGTGGCGCTCCATTCGTCGAGGTCGACCCCGGCGTTGGCGACCTGGCCGGTGGCCAGCACGACGAGGTCCGCGTCGACCGCGGCGTCCTCGTCGAGGATCAGGTCGCGAAAGCGCACCCGCGCGCCGCCGGCCGTGGCCTCGACCGTGTCGACCCGCCCCTTGGTGAAGGTCACGCCCTGGTCCTGCGCGCTGCGGTAGAAGTCCTCGCCCATTCCCGGCACGCGCAGGTCGGTGTAGAGCACCATCGCGTTCACGCCCGCGTCGGCCTGGCGGAAGTACAGCGCCTGCTTGATGCTGGTCGCGCAGCAGTGCCCTGAACAGTACGGCAGGTGGCGGCCGGTCGGGTCGCGCTGTCCGGCGCACTGGATGAAGACGACGTTGCGCACCGGCGTGCCGTCGCTGCGCCGGATCGGCCCGCCTGCGGCGGCACGCGCCAGCGCCTCGACCGCCGCCGCGTCGACGACGTGCGGCTGGACGCCGCCGCCGAATTCGGGCAGCCGGGCGATGTCGTAGGTCGTGAAGCCGCTCGCCTGCACGATCGCGCCGACGGTCTCCTCGCGCGCCGTGCCCTGCGGGCCGGCGATGCGCACGACGAACCGGCCCGGCGCGCCGGCGGTCCGCGCGACGGTCGAGTTCAGGTGCACGGCGATCCTCGGCTGCGCGGCGATGCGCTCGACCAGCGCCGCGACGCCGGTGTCCTGCGGCTCGGCGTACGGCGACCTCGATGGCGTGCGCTTCCACAGCCGGCCGGCCCATCCGCCCAGCGTGTTCTCGCGCTCGACCAGCACGACCTCGTAGCCGGCCTCGGCCGCCTCGAGCGCGGCGGTCATGCCGGCGACCCCGCCGCCGACCACCAGCAGGCGACGCGACAGCGCCGCCTCCGGGTTGCCGGCCGGAACCTTCAGCTTCTTCAGTTCGGCGCAGCCCATGCGCACGTAGTCGTCGGCCATCTCCTGGCGCACCTCGTCGTGCTCGGCCCCCTCGGCGACCGCCCAGAGCACGCCTTCGCGCAGGTTGGCGCGCGCCACCGCGGTGCCGGGGAAATGGAAGGCTTCGACCTTGGCGCGCCGCGAGCAGGCGGCCAGCAGCAGGTGGGTGACGCCCTCGTCGTCGATGTCCTTGCGGATCGCCGCCACGCCGTCGTCGCTGCACAGGAACGGATGCTCGCGTACCAGCGCCATCTTGCCTTCGCGCTGCGCGACCTTGGCCAGCCGCTGCGCATCGAGCCTGTCGCCGAGGCCGCAGCCGGTGCAGATATGAGCGGCGGTCCTCATGTCACTGCCGCTCGGCGCGCCGCGCGCGATGGATCACCTGGATGCCGTGCAGCGCCGCGGCCGTCGCGCTCTGCACCGCGCGGTTGACGTCGAGCGGGCCGCTCGCCGCGCCGGCGGCGAACTGGCCGCCGCTGGCGCTGCCCTCGATGAAGCCGCTCGAGTCGCGCACCAGGTCGTCGGGCAGCGCGACGCCGTCGGTCTCGGGCTGCATGCCCACCGCCAGCACGACCAGGTCGTGCGCATTCGCATAGCGGTGCGCGCCCTCGGTGTCGACACCGTGCAGCACCGGGTTGCCGCCGCGCTCGTCGAAGGCGATGCGTGCGACCTTCGACTTGACGAAGGTCACCGTCGGATCGGCGTGAACCATCGCGTTGAAGTCCTCCAGCCGGTCGATCGCGCGGATGTCGATGTAGTAGACGGTCGACCTGGCCTCGCCGTCGGCCTCGCGCACGTAGCGCGTCTGCTTGAGCGTGGCCATGCAGCAGATGCGCGAGCAGTGGCGCAGATGGTTCTCGTCGCGCGAGCCGGCGCACTGGACGAACGCGATGTTCCTGGCCGGCCGGCCGTCGGATGGCCGCAGCAGCTTGCCGCCGGTCGGACCGGCCGGGTCGGCCAGGCGCTCGAACTCGAGGCTGGTGATCACGTTCGGGATGCGCCCGTAGCCGTAGGGCTGGATGCGCGCGGCGTCGTACGGCTTCCAGCCGGTCGCCCAGACGACGGCGCCGACGTTGAGCGTGACGGTTTCCTCGCGCATGTCGAGGTCGACGGCGCCGACCTTGCATGCGTCCTTCACCTTGCGCCCCTCGGGCGTGCCGACGATCGACGGGTCGATCACGTAGCGCTGCGGCCAGGCCAGGCCATGCGGCAGGTAGGCCGCCGGGATCTCGTCGAGGCCCTGGTTGAACGGGTTGCGGATGCGCGCGCCGACCGCGCGCGAACAGTCGCCGCAGGCGGTGCACTTCTCGTTGACGTAGCGCGGACGCTGGCGCAGCGTGACCCGGTAGTTGCCCGCGGCGCCGGTGACCGCCGTCACCTCGGCCATCGTGAGGACGCGCACGTTGCGATTGGCGCGCAGCCGGCGCAGGTTGATCTCCAGCCCGCAGGTCGGGTGGCACATCTTCGGGAAGTAGCGGTACAACGAGGCGGTGCGCCCGCCGAGCGTCGGCTCGCGCTCGACCAGCATCACCTGCCGGCCGCACTCGGCGGCCTCCAGGGCCGCGGTCATGCCAGCGATGCCGCCACCGACGACGAGCAGCGTCGGTTCGGCGTCGACGGGCGGGCGCGGCGCGTTCACCCAGCCACTTCATCACACCCTCGCCGCTGGGAGGAATCACCCTGATGGGTAGCAGCTGCTACCCCTTCGTGGTAGTGGACTTTCAGCCGCCGCGCTGCGCCTAATTTTCCATGATGCGCGCGCTCGGCCTTCTGTGCTTGCTGCTGCTGCCGTTGCCGGCGCTGGCGGCCGCACCGGGCGCTGCCGTGGCCTGGTGGATCTGGCCGCTGGCTCTGTTCGTCGCCTGCTTCCTGATGGGCATCGTGTCGGTGCCGGCCGGCATCGGCGGCGGCACGCTGTTCGTGCCGATCGTCGGCGGCTTCTTCCCCTTCCACCTCGACTTCGTGCGCGGCGCCGGGCTGCTGGTCGCGCTGGCCAGCGCGCTCGCTGCCGGGCCGATGCTGCTGCGCGGCGGGCTGGCGAGCCTGCGGCTGGCGCTCCCGCTGGCCTTGCTGGCGTCGATCAGCTCGATCTTCGGCGCACTGATCGGGCTCGCCCTGCCGGTGGCGGCGGTGCAGACGGCGCTCGGGCTGATCGTGCTCGGCATCGCCGCGCTGCTGTCCACGGCGAAGCACTCCGAGTTCCCGGTCGTGGCGGCGCCCGATCGGCTTGCCTCGGCGCTCGAACTGCACGGCGTGTTCGTCGACGGCGCGACGCAGCATTCGATCGACTGGCGCGTGCACCGCACGCCCGGCGGGCTGCTCGCCTTCGCCGCGATCGGCGTGCTCGCCGGCGTGTTCGGCATCGGCGCGGGCTGGGCCAACGTGCCGGCACTCAACCTGCTGATGGGCGCGCCGATGAAGGTCGCCGCCGGCACCTCGGGACTGGTGCTGTCGCTGGTCGATTCGGCCGCGGCCTGGGTCTACATCAACCAGGGCGCGGTGCTGCCGATGGTGGCGGTGCCGTCGGTGATCGGCATGATGCTCGGCGCGCGCCTGGGCGCGCGGCTGCTGCACGTGCTCAAGGGCGAGGCGGTGCGCCGCCTGGTGATCGCGCTGCTCGTGTTCGCCGGCGTGCGCGCGCTCGGCAAGGGGACGGGGCTGTGGGCCTGAAGCGCGCCGCGCCCGACCAGCCGCCCGAGCAGCTGCGCTACGCACGGCTGCTGGAGGGCGCCACGCGGCTCGGGCTGCTGGTGCTGGTCGCCAGCTTCCTCGCCTACGCCTTCGGCTGGATCACGCCGCACGTTTCGCTCGAGCGGCTGCCGCAGCTCTGGCACCTGCCGGTGGCGCACTACCGGCAGGCGACCGGTGCGCCGGCCGGCTGGGACTGGCTGGCGCTCGTCCACCACGGCGACGTCGTCACCTTGCTGGGCATCGTCGTGCTGGCCGGCTGCTCGGTCGTCTGCCTGGCCGCGCTGGTGCCGCTGTACCTGCGCCGCCGCGACCGCCCCTACCTCGCGCTCGCGCTCGCGCAGGCCGGCGTGCTGCTGCTGGCGGCGTCCGGGCTGGTCGGCATCGGGCACTAGCGTGAGCGACGCCCTCGCCTTCCTCGCCCGCGCGCGGCCCGACGCCATGGGCCCGTACTTCCAGTTCCTGCGCCAGTGCGGGCGCCACCTCGACCCAAAGACGCGACTGCTGATCTCGGTCATCACCAAGGTGCACGCGCAGACCGAGCGCGGGCTGCGCCAGTACGTGCAGCGCGCGCTGCGCGAGGGCTGCACGCCGGCCGAGCTGCTCGACGCGCTGCTGATGGCCTTTCCTGCGCTAGGGCTGACGCGCATCGTCTGGGCAGTCGACGTGATGCTTTCGATGAACCTGCCCGGCTTCGACGCCGAGACGCTGGCCGGAGATGCGTCGTGGCACGACCTGATCGCCCTGCACGAGCTGCCGCCGGGCGCCACGCGCCGGGTCGAATGCGACGGCCGCGGCGTCTATGTCCATCATGGCGAGGGCGGCCCGCTCGTCTGGAACAGCCGCTGCCCGCACCAGGGCACGGACATTCCGCCCTCCGGCCTGCAGGGCACGACCCTCACCTGCCCCGGACACCACCGGGCGTTCGACCTCGCCAGCGGCAAGTGCAGCACCGAAGGCGGCGCCCCGCTGGCGCGCCGCGACTGCCGCGTCGTCGACGGCCGCGTGCAGGCGCGCTGGTAACCCGCCGATCACTCAAACCACCGAAGCAACCGTCTTGAACGTCAACCCAAATGAAGCGCCTGGTTCCACGGTTTGCCGCTTCTGACCATTGCGTTGAGGATGGTCAAGAGCTTGCGCATGCAGGCGACCAGGGCGACCTTCTTG
>JBLMVT010000343.1:0-4767 GCA_050256835.1 Betaproteobacteria bacterium
CTGGCGTAGACGCTGATCTTGAAGCCCGGCGGCAGCTTGATCGCCTTGAGGTTCTTCTCGAGATCGGCCTCCGACGCCGGCAGCGCGGGCGCCGCGTCGGGGGCCAGCCCCTTCTGCGCCGGGGTCTCGTCGCCGAGGAACCAGTCCGCCGGCGGATGCTCCCAGAATTCCTTCTTGGTGGAGTCGTAGCTCTTGAGCGCCTGCGCGTGCACCGCCGTGCCCAGGAACAGCGTCGCGCCCACCGCAATGGCTGCACGACTCCACGACGGCAGCACGTCCCTTCGTTCTGGCGACTTCATGTCTGTCTCCCTCTTTGGTTGCAAACCTTCGAAGCTTGTGATCTAAGCATGCGGCCTTGTGCCGCAGGTTAGAGGAATCCCTAGTGTCCTGTCCCGTTAGTTTCTGGCATTAATCGTGCATGCCGGTGCGGTATCTTGGAAGGGAGATACCGCGATGAGAACGGGCAGACCGAAGGTCGATTTGCTGCTGACGGATGAGGAGCGATCGCAGCTTCAGTCCTTTGCTCGCAGCCGTTCGCTGCCTGCTGCTCTGAGCAATCGGGCCCGTATTGTTCTGAGCAGTGCCGACGGCGAACCCAACAACGCGATCGCCGAGCGATTGAGGCTGACCAAGGCCACGGTAGGCAAGTGGCGCACGCGATTCATCGAGCGACGCATCCCAGGCCTGTACGACGACGTGCGCACGGGCAAGCCGCGCACGATCGACGACGAACGCGTGGCGCAGTTGATCAAGACCACGCTGCACACCAAGCCGGCCAACGGCTCGACGCACTGGAGCGTGCGCACGGTGGCCGCCGAGACGGGCATCTCCAAGACCAGTTGTGCAGCGCTACTTCCAGCTCTTCGGCCTGCAGCCGCACCGCTCCGAAGGCTTCAAGCTGTCCAATGATCCGTTCTTCATCGAGAAGCTGCGCGACGTGGTCGGTCTGTACCTGAGCCCGCCGGACAACGCGCTGGTGATCTGCGTGGACGAAAAGAGCCAGTGCCAGGCCCTGGAGCGCACGCAGCCGATGCTGCCCATGGGCTTCGGCTATGTCGAGGGCGTCACCCACGACTACAAGCGCCACGGCACGACCACTTTGTTCGCGGCGCTGAACGTGCTCAACGGCGCGGTGCTGGCGGCGTGCAAGCCGCGCCACCGGCACCAGGAGTTCCTGTCCTTCCTGCGCGAGATCGACAAGGCCGTGCCCGACGAACTGGACATCCACTGCATCGCCGACAACCACGCCACCCACAGCCATCCGAAGATCAAGGCGTGGCTGGCGGCTCGGCCGCGCTGGCACATGCACTTCATCCCGACCTACAGCTCTTGGCTCAACCAGGTCGAACGCTTCTTCTCGTTGATCACCGACAAAGCCATCCGCCGCGGCTCATTCACCAGCGTCAAACAACTCGTGCAGCGCATCGACCACTTCGTCACGGCGTACAACACGAACTGCCAGTCATTCAAGTGGACCGCCACCGCTGATTCGATCCTCGAAAAGCTGCATCGACTCTGCTCACGTATCAGCGGGACAGGACACTAGGCGCCGCGAGAGTTGGCCGCGTCGGCCCGAGCATCGATGGCCGGGCTGGCCACCTTGACTTGGTGGACCGCTCGCCCCGGTTTCACGGTTCCGCCCCGCTGCAGCAGCGTGCCAGCGGAAGGACTGATGCCTTCAACCGTCGACCTCGACCTCGGCCTCGATCTCGACGGCGATGCCGAACGGCAGCGCGGCCATGCCGACCGCCGAGCGTGCGTGCGCGCCGCGCTCCAGTCCCCACAGTTCGAGGATCAGTTCCGAGAAGCCGTTGATCACGCCCGGCTGACGGTCGAAGCCGGGGGCCGAATTCACCATGCCGAACACGCGCAGCCATGCGCTGACGCGGTCGAGGTCGCCGAGCGCGCGCTGCAGGCTGGCGAGCATCGACAGCGCGACCTGGCGCGCCAGCGCATGCGCCTGCGCGGGCGTGACGGCGTCGCCGACCTTGCCGAACGGGCCGGCGATCGCGCCGTCCGGGGTCTGCGGGCCGTGGCCGGAGACGAAGCCGCGGCGGCCGCGCACGCGCACCCACGGGAAGGGGAGCATCACGCCGGGCGGCAGCGCGGGCGGCGGTGGCAGCTCGAGACCGAGGGCGCGCAGTTTCGCTTCGATGTGCATCGTGCCCTCCTTCAGGCAGCCTGCCGGTCGGCCGGTGCGCCGAGCCGCTGCGACAGCTCGTCGGCACAACGCCTGAGCGCCACGGCGAGCGGGCCGTCGTGGCGCACGTCGAACACCGAGCTCGGCCCGATCGCGGTCAGGCTGAGCACGATCCGGCCGACCTCGTCGAACACCGGTGCGGCCAGTGCGCTCACGCCGGGAACCGCCCCGTCGACCGTATGGCTCAGACCGTGGCGGCGCACCTCGTCGAGCTGGCGCCTGAAGGCCGCGTCGATCGTCGCCCCGGTGCGTGCGGCGGCGTGCGGCGCGGCGTCGCGTGCGTGCTCCTCGGCGAGCGCAGCGCGCACCGTCTCGCGCGGCAGGTAGGCCGCGAACAGCCGTCCCGAGGCCGTGCCGCGCAGGCTCATCACCGTGCCGTGGCGCATGACGACGTGCACAGCGGTCGGCGGCTCCTCGATGCGCACGATCGTCGGCCCGCGGTTTCCCCACACCGCGAGCGCGACCGTGTGGCCGAGCGCCTGCGCCAGCTCGGGCAGGCGCGGCGTCGCCAGCCGCACCGGGTCGAACTGCTGCAGGCTGATCAGGCCGAGCTGCAGCGCCAGCGGCCCCAGGCCGTAGCGACCCGACACGGCATCCTGCGCGATCAGTCCGAGCTTGCCGAAGCTCACCAGGTACGGATGCGCCTTCGCCGGCGCCATGCCGGCCTCGCGCGCCAGGTCCTTCAGCGCCATCGGCCGGCCGCGATGGGCCAGCGCGAGCAGCAGCTGACCGCCGACCTCGACGCTCTGGATGCCGCGCTGGTTGCGCTCGCCGTTGCCTCCCAAAGTCCCGACCCCTCGCGGTGAATTGGTTAGACATTAGCGAATTTCTTGATTAAGATCAACTGCTCGTTCAACATGGACGAACGCGTTTGTCGAGCGCGCCGCGACCGCCCGCGTTCCTCCCCCGCCAGGAGTTCCGCATGACCGAAAAGAAGGCCTTCGCCAGCCAGGCCGACCTCGCCGTAAAGAAGGTGAGCTTCGACAAGCTGTCCGACCATGCGTATGCCTACACGGCCGAGGGCGACCCCAACACCGGCATCGTCGTCGGCGACGACGCAGTGCTGGTGATCGACACCCAGGCCACGCCGGTGATGGCGGCCGACGTGATCCGCCGCATCCGCGAGGTAACCGCGAAGCCGATCAGGTACGTCGTGCTCAGCCACTACCACGCGGTGCGCGTGCTCGGCGCGTCGGCCTACGGGGCGCAGCAGGTGATCGCCAGCCAGGACACCTACGACCTCATCGTCGAGCGCGGCGAGGCCGACAAGGCCAGCGAGATCGGCCGCTTCCCGCGCCTGTTCGACGCGGTCGAGTCGGTGCCGCCGGGCGTCACCTGGCCGACGCTCACCTTCACCGGCAAGATGACGCTGTGGCTGGGCAAGCTCGAAGTGCAGCTGCTGCAGCTCGGGCGCGGCCACACCAAGGGCGACACCGTCGTCTGGCTGCCGCAGGAGAAGATCCTGTTCTCCGGCGACCTGGTCGAGTTCGACGCCACGCCGTACGCCGGCGACGCCTACTTCAGGGACTGGCCGGCGACGCTCGACGCCGTCGCCGCGCTTCAGCCGACCAAGCTCGTGCCTGGCCGCGGTGCCGCGCTGCAGACGCCCGAGCAGGTGCGCAAGGGGCTGGCCGGCACGCGCGCCTTCGTGAGCGAGCTGTACGCCAGCGTCGAGGCGGGTGCGAAGGCCGGGCGCGACCTCAAGACGGTGTATCGCGAGACGATCGACCGGCTCCGGCCGACCTACGGCCGGTGGGTGATCTTCGACCACTGCATGCCGTTCGACGTGACGCGTGCCTACGACGAAGCGACCCAGTACCGCGACCCGCGCATCTGGACCGCCGAGCGCGACATCGACATGTGGAAGGCGCTCGAGGGATGACCGACTACCAGGCGCTCGAGTTCGAGTACCGCCGCTTGCCCGAGCAGGCTGCGGCCGAGCCGGCGCTGCACCCGGTCGTCGTGGTCGGCGCCGGGCCGATCGGGCTGGCGCTGGCAATCGACCTCGCGCAGCGTGGCCAGCGCGTACTGCTGGTCGACAACGACTGCAGGTTGTCGACCGGTTCGCGCGCGATCTGCTTCGCCAAGCGCACGCTGGAGATCTTCGACCGCCTCGGCTGCGGCCAGCGCATGGTCGACAAGGGCGTGTCGTGGAGCGTCGGCAAGGTGTTCCTGCGCGACCAGCCGGTCTACCGCTTCGACCTGCTGCCCGAGTCCGGGCACGAGCGCCCGGCCTTCATCAACCTGCAGCAGTACTACGTCGAGGGCTTCCTGGCCGAGCGCGCGGGCGAGCTGCCCAACCTCGAGATCCGCTGGAAGAACAAGGTCGTCGCGGTCGAGCCGCGGGGCGACCGCGTCGTGCTCGGTATCGACACGCCCGACGGCCGCTACGCGCTGCACGCGAGCTGGGTCGCCGCGTGCGACGGCTCGCGGTCCGCCGTGCGCGCGCTGCTGGGACTGGAGGCCACCGGCCGCGTGTTCCACGACCGCTTCCTGATCGCCGACGTGAAGATCGACGTGCCGCTGTTCGGCGACGCGCCGAGCGAGCGGTGGTTCTGGTTCGACCC
>JBLMVT010000344.1:0-2565 GCA_050256835.1 Betaproteobacteria bacterium
GGCGCGCCGGCGCGCCGACTTCGGCCGCGCGGCGCCGGCCGGCCGCGGCCGCTTTGCCGGCGGGGCGGCGCCCGCCGTCACAGCAGGTCGTCCATCAGGTTTGCCATCTCGACCGCGACGCGCGCCGCGTCGCGCCCCTTGTCGGCGGCGCGCGCCCAGGCCTGGTCGAGGTTCTCGACGGTGAGGATGGCGTTGGCGACCGGGATCTGATGATCGAGCGCGACGCGGCTCACGCCGGCGCCGCTCTCGTTGGCCACCAGCTCGAAGTGGTAGGTCTCGCCGCGCACGACGCAGCCGATGGCGACCAGCGCGTCGTGGTGGTTGGCGTCGGCCAGCGCCTCGAGCGCCAGCGGCACCTCGAGCGCGCCGGGCACGCTGACGTGCTTCACGTGCTTGTCGGCGACGCCGAGCACGCGCAGCTCGGCGCGGCAGGCCTGCGCGATCGCATCGGTCACGTCGGCGTTGAAATGGGCCTGCACGATCGCGATGCGCAGGTCGGAACCGTCGAGCCGTGCCGCCGCCTGCGCTTCGTCCGCGCCCTGGTTCGAGCCCTGCATGGTGTGTTGCCTCAGCGCTCGGCGCTCTCGGCACCGACGAAGCCGGTGACCTCGAGGCCGTAGCCGGTCATGCTCGGCATGCGCCGCGGGCTGCCGAGCAGCCGCATGCGCGAGACGCCGAGCTCGCGCAGGATCTGCGCACCGACACCATAGGTGCGCAGGTCGATCTGCGCGCGCTGGTGCGCCGGCACGTCGACGCCGCGGCCCTCGCGCAGCCGCTGCAGCAGCGAAGCGCCGTCCTCGCCGCAGTTGAGCAGCACGGCCAGGCCGCGCTCCGAACGCTGGATCGCCGCCAGCGCGCGCGGCAGCGGCCAGGAATGGCCGCACGCGCCGGCGTCGAGCAGGTCGAGCACCGACAACGGCTCGTGCACGCGCACCAGCACCTCCTCGCCGGGCTGCCAGCGACCGTGCGCGAGCGCGAGGTGGACGTTGCCCGTGCGGTCGCGGAACACGCTGCACTCGAACGGGCCCTGCGCCGTCTCGAGCGGACGCCGGGCGACACGCTCGATCAGGGTCTCGTGGCGCGAGCGGTGCTCGATCAGCGCGGCGATGCTGCCGATCTTCAGGCCGTGCGCGCGCGCGAACACCTGCAGGTCGGGCAGGCGCGCCATCGTGCCGTCGTCCTTCATCACCTCGCAGATCACGGCCGCCGGGGTGAGGCCCGCCATGCCGGCAAGGTCGCAGCCGGCCTCGGTATGGCCGGCACGCATCAGCACGCCGCCGTCCTGCGCCTGCAGCGGGAAGATGTGTCCGGGCTGCACCAGGTCGGACGGCTTGGCATGGCGCGCCACTGCGGCCTGCACGGTGCGCGCGCGGTCGGCCGCCGAGATGCCGGTGGTCACGCCCTCGGCCGCCTCGATCGAGACGGTGAACGCGGTGCCGTGGCGCGTGCCGTTGCGGCGCGTCATCGGCGCGAGCTGCAGGCGCTCGCAGTGCTCGCCCGTCAGCGTCAGGCAGATCAGGCCGCGCGCGTGGCGCGCCATGAAGTTGATCGCCTCGGGCGTGACGTGCTCGGCGGCGAGGACGAGGTCGCCCTCGTTCTCGCGATCCTCCTCGTCGACGAGGATGACCATGCGGCCCGCCGCCAGCTCGGCGACCAGCTCGGGAACGGGAGACAGCGACATGCCGCGATTGTAGGCGGCGGGGGTGTCACGGGCGGGACAGGGGGCCACCTTCGGCACCGACGAGCATGCGCTCGACGTAGCGCGCGATCAGGTCGATCTCGAGGTTGACGCCGTCGCCGGGGCGCAGGCCGCCGAGCGTCGTCTGGGCCAGCGTGTGCGGGATCAGGTTGATGGCGAACTCGCAGCGCCCGTCGGGCCGGTCGTCGACGCGGTTGACGGTCAGGCTGACGCCGTTGACGGTGACCGAGCCCTTGACCGCGACGAAGCGCGCCAGCTCGGTCGGCGCGGCCACCACGAGCCGCCACGATTCGCCGACCGGCTCGAGCGAGACGACCTCTCCGACGCCGTCGACGTGGCCCGACACGAGGTGCCCGCCGAGGCGGTCGCTGGCGCGCAGCGCCTTCTCGAGGTTGAGCGAGCGGCCGGCCGAGTCGAGCCCCGCGGTGCGCGCCAGGCTCTCGGCCGAGATGTCGATCGTGAAGCGGCGCGCGGCCGCGTCGAGCGAGGTCACGGTCATGCAGGCGCCGTTCAGCGCGATGCTGTCGCCCGAACTCACGTCGTCGAGCCAGCCGGGCGGGGCTTCGATGGCCAGGCGCTTGCCATGGGCGGCGCCGGGGCCCAGGGGCTCGGCCGAGGCGATGCGGCCGAGGGCGGTGACGATGCCGGTGAACATGGCGTCACCTGATTAGCGATGAATCTCAGCCAACCGTAGCCAGCGCTCGGGCGAGGGCGGAGTGGCCAGGAGAGTTTGCAGCAGGCGCGACAGGATGGTCTTCATGTCAAAGCGGCGATTGAAGCGGAACTGGAACTCGGCGAGGTAGCGGTGGGCGTACTTGGCGAAGTCGAAAGCGTGGTACGTGCCGGTGATGGCGCTTTTCAGGTTG
>JBLMVT010000345.1:0-11847 GCA_050256835.1 Betaproteobacteria bacterium
GAACAAGATCATGGAGTACATGGCGCTCGGCAAGCCGATCGTGCAGTTCGACCTCATCGAGGGCCGCTGGTCGGCGCGCGAGGCGTCGCTGTACGCGCGCCGCAACGATCCGGCCGACTTCGCCGACTGCATCGTCGCCCTGCTCGACGACCCCGAGCGGCGCGCGCGCATGGGCGCCTGGGGTCGCCAGCGCGTGCTGCACGAGCTGGAGTGGAAGTACGAGGCGCCCAAGCTGCTCGCGGCCTACGACGCGGCCTTCACCGACCTCGACGCGGGCCGTCGCGTCGCCACCGAATAGGACGACGCGATGGCGGCCCCGAGCGTCGCCGCGGCCGCCGCCGGCCTGCCGCGCGTCTACCTGTGCGGGCCGATCGAGGCCACGGGCGAGGCCGCACGCGGCGGCTACCAGGCCTGCAACGCGCGCAGCATCGACGCGCTGCGCCGCGCCGGCGTCGACGTCGTGCCGCTGCCCTACCCGCATCCGCGCTCGCGCGGCTGGCGCAAGCAGGTTGATTACGTGACGGGCTTCCTGCGCCTGTACGCGCGGCTCGCGCGCTGCGAGCCGGGGTCGATCGTGCACCTCACCGCCCTGACCGTGCACTTCGTCTACAACGAATGGCCGCTGCTGCAGATCGCACGCTGGCGCGGCTGCCGGCTCGTCTACGACCTGCGGGCGGGCACCAAGCAGCCGCAGTACGAGAGCCGCAGCGTGCTCTACCGGGCCGTGTTCCGCAGCAGCCTGCGCGCGGCGCACGAGGTGATGGTCGAGGGCGAGGCGGTGATCGCGTTCATCGAGTCGCTCGGGCGCGCCGCGCCGGTCTACTTCCCCAACCACCTGGACACGGACGCGCTGCCCTGGCGCGACGCCGACGCGGCGGTGCCGGCCGCGCCGACCCTCGCCTACGTCGGCCGCATCGTTCCCGCGAAGGGCGTCGAGCGGCTGCTCGAGGCGGCGCAGCTGCTGCGCGCGCGCGGCCTCGAGGTGCAGGTGCTGATCGCCGGCGACGGCGAGCGCGCCTACCTGGAGAAACTGCGCTCACGCGGCGACGGCCTGGACGTGCGCTGGCTCGGGCCGCTGTCCAGCCGCGCCGTGCTGGGGCTGTGGCGGCGTGCGCACTTCTTCGTATTCCCGACCCGCCATTTCGGCGAGGGCCAGTCCAACGCGCTGACCGAGGCGATGGCCTGCGGGTGCGTGCCCGTCGCCTCGCACCACGGCTTCAACGCGGCCGTGATCGGCGAGCCGCGGCTGGTGCTGCCGCTCGACGCGACGGCCGACGACTACGCCGACGCGGTGCAGCGCCTGTGGCCCGCCGCCTGGCCGGCCCTGTCGCAGGCGATGCAGCGGCGCGCGCGCGAGCGCTTCTCGACCGCCGCCGCGCTGCGCACGCTGCTGGCGGTGTACCGGCGGGCGGCGCGGCTGGCGCCGGCACTACGGCCGGCCGCGGCGCAGGGAGGCGAAGAACTGCCGGCCCGGCAGTGAGACGCCCAAGCGCAGGGCCAGCGCGAGGTAGGCGACGCCGAACACGCCGCCCGACACCGCCAGCTGCACGGCCAGCGGCCGATCCGCCAGGCTGCCGAGCGCCAGCCAGCCGAGCGCGCCGGAGGCGACCGAGCACAGCAGGTTGCGCCCGAGGCTGGCCCAGTGCTGGATTCGACGCAGCGGCACGCCGGTGCGCCGGCTGAGCGCGACGACGTAGTAGACGGTCGAGATGTAGCGGCTGACCACGCTGCCGAGCACGACGCCGACGAAGCCGAACGCGAGCCCGCCGGCCACGCTCAGCGCCACCGACAGCGCCAGCATCGCGGTCTCCCACTGCAGCACCATGCGGCGCAGGCGCAGCGCGTTGGTCAGCGTCGTCAGCTCGACGGTGAGCGCGAGCATGCCGACGCAGATCCACTTGGTCGCCAGCGCCGCCTCGGCGTAGGCCGGGGTGTACACGAGCGCGAACAGCGGCCCCGAGGTGACGAAGAAGAAGGTCAGCACCGGGTACGTATAGCTGGTGTCGAGCACGTTGGCGTCGGCGTTGATCTTCACCATGCCCGCGACGTCGCGCTGCGCCTCGAGCCGGTTGATCGGCGCCACGATCGACGCCGTGATCGCCTGCCGCACCAGCATGGCGATCGGCGCGATGGTGCCGGCGATCGACAGCAGCGCGTACTGCCGCGGCTCGAGGATCGACGCGCCTACCCACTGCTGCGCCTGGGTACGCAGCGACCAGCACGCGTTCGCCACGCCGAACGGGACGGCATAGGCGAACTGGCCCTTGAAGCGCAGCGCGTCGAAGCCGCCGCCGGCCAGCGGCATGCTGCGCGCGACGTAGCCGCCCATCAGCATGAAGCGCGCCGCCGCATAGGCGAGCAGGGCCCAGCACACCGACTCGATGCTGCCGAACCAGGCGCCGGTGACGGTGCAGCCCGCGCGCAGCAGTGCGTTCATGAGGTTGAGGCCGGCCTGGCCCTTGACGTCGGCGCGCGCCGCGGGCAGGAAGTCGAACAGACCGGTGGCGCCGATCAGCACCAGGAAGGCGAGAAACACCGGCAGCGGGCGCGGCAGCAGTCGCAGGAAGTCGAGCCCCGGCCAGGCGGCGCGGACGCCCACCAGCAGCGCGCCGATCAGCACGGCCAGCAGCGCGCAGAACGCCGCCGTCTGCGCGACGTAGCCGAACTGTCGCTCGCGTGGTTCGCGCGGCAGGAAGTAGTACAGGCTGGCCGGGAAACCGAGCAGCAGGCTGCCGGTGAGCGTGCCGGCGAGCAGCCACATGAAGCGGTAGCTGGCGAACTCCTCGTGCGTCAGCGTGCGCACCAGGAACACCGGCACCAGCAGTTGCACCGCGTACTCGACGGCGCTGGCAGCGACCAGATACTTGGCCTTGCCGAACACCGCCGCCGGATTCGCGGGCACCGCGCTCATCGCCTCATCCGCTGCGGCCGATCGGGAAGTACTCGAAGCCGGCCGCGCGCACCCGCGCCGGGTCGAACAGGTTGCGCCCGTCGAAGATCACCGGCTGCTTCAGCAACTGGGCGATGCGCTCGAAGTCGGGGCTGCGGAACGCCTTCCACTCGGTGACGACGACGAGCGCGTCGGCGCCCTCGAGGGCCTCCATCGGCCCTGGCGCATAGGTCAGGCCGGGCAGCTCGCCGAACACGCGGCGTGCTTCGGCCATCGCGACCGGGTCGTGCGCCACGACCTCGGCGCCGCGTGACAGCAGATCAGCGACAACGACGCGGCTCGGCGCTTCGCGCATGTCGTCGGTCTCGGGCTTGAAGGCCAGGCCCCAGAGCGCGAAGCGGCGGCCGGCCAGGTCCTCCCCGAAGCGGCCGATGATCTTGCGCGAGAGCACGCGCTTCTGCTGGTCGTTGGCGGCCTCGACGGCGGCGAGCACCTGCAGGGTCTGGCCGGCGTCGGCGGCGCTCCTGATCAGCGCTTTCACGTCCTTCGGGAAGCACGAGCCGCCGTAGCCGGCGCCAGCGTAGAGGAACTGGCTGCCAATGCGCGGGTCGCGGCCGATGCCGCGGCGCACCTGCTCGATGTCGGCGCCGAGCTTCTCGGCCAGGAGCGCCAGCTCGTTCATGAAGCTGATGCGCGTCGCGAGCATCGCGTTGGCCGCGTACTTGGTGAGTTCGGCCGAGCGGATGTCCATCACGACGAGCTTGTCGCGGTTGCGCTGGAACGGCTCGTACAGCGCATGCATCAGGTGCACGGCGCGCTCGTCGTCGCAGCCGACAACGATGCGGTCGGGGCGCATGAAGTCCTCGACCGCCGCGCCCTCCTTGAGGAACTCGGGGTTCGAGACGACCGAGAACGGCACCTCGACGCCGCGTTCGGCCAGCGTGGCGCGGATTGCCTCGCGCACGCGGTCGGCGGTGCCGACTGGGACCGTGCTCTTGTCGACGACCAGCTTGTAGTCGGTCATGTGGCGGCCGATGCTGCGCGCCGCGGCGAGCACGTACTGCATGTCGGCCCCGCCGTCCTCGTCGGGCGGCGTGCCCACGGCGATGAACTGGATCGTGCCGAAGCGCACGCCCTCGGCGGCGTCGCTGGTGAAGTGCAGCCGCTGCGCCGCCACGTTGCGCGCGACGATTGCGTCGAGCCCCGGCTCGTGGATCGGGATCTCGCCGGCGCGCAGCCGCGCGACCTTGTCCGCATCGACATCGACGCACAGCACGTCGTTGCCCATCTCGGCCAGGCAGGCGCCCGAGACGAGCCCGACGTAGCCGGTGCCGACCACGGTGATCTTCATGCCATCCCCCTCCGGTGAATCGTGTGTGCCGCGTGCGGACCGTTTCGCCGCGCAGCCATGGAGCAAGCGGAGTGCCGCGCCCCGGCCGATCCTACTTCAGCGTCTTCGGCAGACGACGAAGCAACGGGGCCCGCGGGCCCCGTTGCTCCTTGCGGTGCGCCGAAACCTCAGTTCCTCACCATGATCAGGCCCTGGCGCGGCCCGAGCGTCACCGTGCTCTGCACCTGGCCGTTGTTCACGTACGGATCCTGCGTGCCCTTCAGGCGCTTGTAGCCCGAGCCCACGTAGATGCTCGCCGTGTTGGTCTTGCTCGGGTTGACGAGGACCAGGCCATTCTGGTAGCGGCGCATGTAGATGCCGTTCTGCTTCGGGCTGAAGGGCGGGGCGTCGACCGGCGCGCCGATCGGCGCGTCGTATTCGTCGTACCACGTCGGCTGCAGCGTCCCGCTGGAAGGGAGGTAGACGAAGTAGCCCTGGTCGAGCAGCGCCGAGGCGAGGCCGTAGCGCATCGTGCGGTAGTCGGTCGTCGCGCCATAGGCCTGAAGGAACACGACGTTAGGCGAGGTCGAGTTGACGATCAGCGCGCGGTAGCGCTTCATCATCGCGTCCCAGCCGGCCCAGGTCTCGATCGACCAGCTGCGGCCGATCGCGCCCTCGAAGAAAGCACCGTTTAGCTTCTCGACGTACTGCGAGGACGACAGGTCGTTGTCGGCGTTGCCGATGATCCTGAGCGTCGACTTGTAGCCCTTCAGCGCGTTCCAGTACGCGACCTGCCCGTAACGCTGCGCGGACACGACGGTCGAGTCGGTGCGCGACTGGTTGGTGCCGATGCGCTCCCAGTCCGCGTCGACCCGCGGCAGGCCGAAGGTGTTGTCCGAGAAGACGTAGCTCACGTAGGGCAGCTTGCTGAACGCGTTGTTGTAGTCGAACTGCGCCTTGCGCTGCGTCCAGGTCCAGCCGCTGGAGTCCTTTCGGCCCCACGACGTGATGTTCATGTCGCAGGTGTTGTACAGCGACGTCCACTGGCTGCGCGTGCCGTCGGCCTTGCGCAGCCAGAAGTCGGCCTTGTTGGCCGCCACCACCATCGGGTAGAAGTAGTCGGTCGACGCGGCGCTGCACTTCAGCTCGTTGAAGGCGACGTAGAAGACCTGCCGAGTGTTCGAGTTTCGCGAATGGATGCCGGCAGAGAATGAAACGAGCGACGAGCCGACGCGGCTCCCGAAGATTGCGAACCTGAACTTGGCCAGCAGCGCCTGGCGCGCCGACGTCACGTCGCTGCTGTAGTCGAGTGCCGCAACCTGGGGCTTGGCATAGCCCGCGTCGTTGCTGTCGATCGACAGCGACTGCGCGCTTTCGGTCGGGACGCTGTCGGCGACGGCGGTGGTGTCGGCGGCCGCCGCCGGATCGCTCGTCTGGACGGCGTCGGAGGCCGCCAGCATGTCGCCGCCGCCGACCGGCTGGGCCGCCGCCGAGGCGTCGCCGGCCGAATCGGAGGAGACGGCGGCATCAGCACCCCCGGCCGCCGGCGTCGCGTTCCCCGACGTGCTCGAGGCGGGCATGCCGGCATCGCCGCCCCCGCCTCCACAGGCCGCCAACACGGCACACGCTGCCACGATCTCGAGCAAAACAAACCTCTGCCTTGTGCTAGTCACAAGCATTCCCTTTGTCCTCACGTTGGCTGATGTGGCGTCGCTCGTCGAGCGACGTTCGGCAACGGCGGACTGAAGTCGGCCTTCGCGCAGACATGGCTGCTGCGCGGCGGCCGGTGGGCTCGAGACCCGGTCCGCTTCTAGTGCCGGGCAGTCTCGGCGGCAGGCGGCCTTGCCGTAAGTTCTTCCCGTAAACCGTGTAAGAACTGCTTACAGAGCAAATCTGACCGATCGATCGGAAATGACGATAGGCCGTGAGATGAGTGCGTCGCGCGGGGCGGGCGCTCACATCAGACTTACCACCGCTTACGGAAATGCTCTTTGTGACAGGGATCGGTCGCCGGGCAGGTGCCGATCTTGCAGAGCGACCTGCAGCGCCGAGCCGGCGCGATGCCGGTCAGGCCTTGACGAGCAGGATGCCGTCGCGCGCAGGCAGCGTAAGTTCGACCGCCGGCTGGCCGTTGTTGACGTCGGCGGCCTGGTTGCCGCGAAAGCGCCGCCAGCCGGGCTCCAGCGCCACCGTGTGCGGTCGGCTGTCCGGGTTGACCAGCGCCAGGGCGCTGTCGTAGCGGCGGCGCCAGACGCCGTCGCGCCAGGCGGCACGCGGCGGCGGCTCGGCGGCCCGGCCGGTGCGCTGGTCGTACTCGTCGAACCAGACCACGCTGCTATAGCCGGCCTTGTCGTCGGTGAACGAGAAGTAGCCGTCCCCGAGCAGGCAGCTGGCGAAGCCGTAGCGGAAACCCCGGTAGTCGTCGGGCCGGCTGGCCATGTTGAAGCCGACCAGCCGCGGCGCACGCAGATTGGCGAAGACGCCGAGGTAGCGGTCCATCATCGGGCGCCAGCCCTCGCGGCGCTCGATCGAATAGCTCTTGCCGATCAGCGCCTCGAGGAAGGCGCCCTGCAGCTGCCCCCGGTATTCGGGCTGCGAGAGGTCGCTATCGGCATTGCCCATCAAGAGCGCGTTCGGATCGAGCGCTCGTGCCGTCGCCCATTCGTCCGCCATGCCCTGACGGAACGCGCTGGCGATCTCGGGATCATTGCCCGGCAGGCTGGAGCCGTTGCCGCGCCAGTCGGCCGCGGCGACGCGCGAACGCGCCATCACGTTGTCGAAGTACCAGATGTCGAACTCGGGCACGCGCGCGAAGAACAGTCGCGCGTCGCGCTTGGCCAGCCACTGCGGGTAGCGGTCGCCGTCGGCGTCGGGGTGCGCGAAGCGCGAGATGTTGATGTCCCAGGCGCCGTAGGCCTGCGACCACTGCTGCTTGGCGCCGGCGGCATTGCGCAGCCACCAGCCCTGCTGATCGAGCTTGTCGATCTTGTCGCGGTCGGAGGCGGCCTTGAGGCGATCGTCGCTCGCCTCGTTCAGCACGGTGTACTGGCCGATCCGCAGCGCCGGGTTGCGGCGCTTGATCTGCTGCACGGTGGCACGGATCGTCGAGCCGTCACGGTCGCCGTGCCAGCCGGGGTAGAAGCCGAGGATCACGACGTCGAGCCGCGCGAGCTGCGCCTGGTAGGCCGGGTCGTCATAGTTCTTCGCGCCGATGTTCATGCCGAGCAGGCGCGGATAGCCGCCGTCGGCGGCGCGCTGGGCAAAGGCGCGCGGCACGGCGGCCAGCGCCAGCAGGGCCAGCGCGGTGCGACCGGCCTCGCGCCGGTTCATCGTGCCGTGCGCGGCAGCGCGGGCTGCCACGTCGGCTCGGTGCGCCGGTAGCGCGGGCGGCCGCGGGCGCCGCGACGCGGCGCGACGAGGACTGGCGCCGGCAGCTCCTGGGCGATGCGCGTGTAGCCGATCGCCAGGCCGATCGCCAGCCAGAAGAACACCTGCTCGGGCGCCGGGTACCAGTGGCCGTTGGTCAGCCCGTAGGTCAGCATGCCGACGAAGCCGGCCGAGGCGCCGAGGAAGAAGCCGCGCACATCGGGATCGAAGCGCTCGTCACGAGCCAGCCTGCGGAACGACCGCCACACCCAGCGGTAGAACACGAACATGCAGATCGCGCCGTACACCCCGCCGTCCATCAGGATCTCGAGGTACAGGTTGTGCGGGTGGTTGGCATCGAAGGCGCCGCTGCGCACGTAGCGCGACCACTGGGTGGACATCAGGCCGCGGCCGTAGATCGGGCTGCGGGCGATTTCGGGAGCGAGGCTCTCCCAGATGTAGATGCGCCCGGCGCTCAGCTTGTCGCCGCGCGAGGCGATGTTCTCGATTCCCTGCTTGCTCTGCAGGCCGCGCAGCAGCCGCTCCTGTATCGCGTCGGGCGCCACCGCCACGCTGATCACGACCAGCGTGCCGATCGCGAAGGCCGTGCGCAGGCGGCGGAAGTGCAGCAGGTACATCAGCACCACCATCCCGGCGGCGACGAAGGCGCCGCGCGATCCAGTGAGCAGCACCGCCACGACGATGGACAGCGCGAGCAGCGCCAGCGCCAGTCGCAGGCCGCGGCTCTTCACCATCCCGCGCATGAACAGAAGCGGGCCGAAGGCGGTGACGAGCATCACCCCGGCCTCGTTGTTCTGCCGACCGAGGTAGCTGAAGAAGGCGCGCGAGTCCTGCAGCGCCTCGAGGGACACGCCGGTGGCGGCCGTCAGCACGAACTGCGCGAGCACGAACACCAGCGCAGCCAGCGCGAACATCGCCATCCAGCGGCGCCCGGAACGGGCCGCGTACACCGCCGAGCCGAGCACGCAGGCGGCGGCGACGAGCAGCAGGTGCTTGAACCAGTCACTCGCCCAGTAGGTGGTGAGCTTGTAGCCCTCGGGGTGCGTCTTCACCAGGTACGCCGCGCTCATCTCCTTGAAGTGCAGGCTGCCGAAGACGACAGCGACGGCGAGCGGCACGACATAGAACCAGAACAGCGTCGGCGGCACCAGCACGGCGAGCGGCTTTGCGGTGAAGCGGCGCACGCCGGCCTGCAGCAGGAAGGCCAGCGTCACGCCGAGGATCAGCACGTTGAGCGCGTTCAGCGGCCCGAGCTTGGGCAGGAACTGCGCGTTCTCGAACGGCAGGATGAGGATCAGCAGCGCCAGCCCGATGCGGTAGTCCCAGAACATCAGCAGCGCCGGCACGAGCGCGGTGAGCGCGATCGCCGCGACGTCCCAGTCGAGCACGGCGGTGAAGGCGCCGAACAGCAGCACCACCAGCACGACGCCGGCCAGCGCCAGGGCGCCGCCGCCGGCCGGCCGGGCGTGCGAGGAGTGCAGGGGTGTGGTCTTCATGCGATCTCCCGGGCGCGCGCGGCTGGTTCGTGTCGACGCGCGAGCACGCGCTCGAACAGGCGCTCGTAGGCGCCCACACTGCGCGCGACCGAGTGGCGCTGCTCGAAGGCGCGGCGTGCGCGCTCGCCGGCCACGTGCCAGCGCGCCGGGTCGGCCAGCAGTGCGTCGACGCGCTCGCGCATGGCCGCGAGGTCGCTCACGACAATGCCGACCGGCACACCGGCCAGTTCGACCTGCGGGTCGAAGAACGACACCGTCGGGATGCCGCGCGCCCAGGCCTGCAGGAAGGTGTTGGGGAAGCCCTCACCGAGGGAGGTGTTGACGAACAGCGACGCCCCGTCGAAATGGCGCTCGATGTCAGCGGTCGGCACGAAGCCGGTCAGTTCGACGTTGGTCAGCGCCGCGGCACGGCGCTGCAGTTCGTCGAAGTAACGCCGCTCGGCAGCGCCCGCCGCGGGCCCGCCGACGAGCCGGAAGCGCCGCTGCGGCAGCGGCGCCGCCAGTTCGAGGAACAGGTGCGGCTGCTTGTGGCGCTTGGCGCTGGCGACCCACAGCACGACACCGCTGTGCGCCGCCGGAGCGCCGCGGTGCGCGTAGCAGCTCTCGATGCGCGTGGCCTCGCAGCCATAGTGCCGCGCGAGCGCTTCGCGCTGGCGCTCGGTCTGCACGACGATGGCGTCGACGTGGCACAGGCCCCAGCGGTAGACGGCGCGGTCGCGCGCCCAGCGGATCAGCGGCGCGCGCGGATCAAAGTCGGCGTCGTGCGCCCCGGCGAACACGCTGGCGCGGCCGTGCCGGCGGGCGAAGGCGGCGACGAAGCCGGTGGTCGCCCCGCTGGTGCGCTGATAGTAGATGTCGGCGTCGGCGCGGCGCATCGCCGCCCACAGGCTGGTGAGCCGCGGATGCAGGTAGCGCAGCACCGGCACGCCGGCGTCGGGCGCATGCATCACGTGCAGGCGCACGCCGCGCACGAGGTCGCCCTCGCGCTGGCCATAGTCCATCGAGATCATCGACACGCGCCAGCCGCGGGCGGCCAACGCCGGCGCGATGATGCTCTGTTGCACCTCTGCACCGCCGGCGAACCTCACTCTGCGGTCGCCCGCGAGCACCGGGTACGTCGAGGGCGCGACGAAGCAGATCGAAGGCCGGAACGTCGTCATTGCGCTCGGGCCACTGTACTCACCGGCCCGCCCCGGTAGCCTTCGTACACCTGCAGCAGTGCATCGGCGGCTCGCGCTACGTCCGCATGGCGCTCGACCCACGCACGTTGCGCGCGCGCTACCGTGGCGCGCTCACGATGGCAGCGCTCCACAATGTCAGCCAGTGCGCTTGCCGAGCGCGAAGACGCAACCTGCCAGCGGAACGGGACGATTCGCCGGACGTCCGAGTAGTCGGTCGTCGCCACTGGCGTTCCGCAGGACATCGCCTCAAGCACTACGTTCGGGAACCCCTCGTAGTGAGACGTGACAAGCAGCACGTCGCACGAGGCGACGAGTTCTGGAACGTCGTCGCGTACCCCCGTGAAGACAACCATCGATTCGAGGCCAAGCCGTCGCCACTCCTCAAGAACGTGCCGCTTGAACGCGTCGTCGCTGTCGTGGAGGCTGTCGCCGACGAACAGTCCGCGCCAGCGGGATTCACGCGTGGCCAGCTCGCGGCACACGCGCAGTGCCAGCAGATGATCCTTGGCGGGCTTGATCATCCCGACCACGCCTACGACCTTCGCGCCTGGCGGCATCAGCGAGCGTGCCGATCCTCCGGGTGCGGCAAGTCGGGCGTCGATTTCCCGCAGGTCGATTCCGTTCCAAACGACATGCACATCGCGCGCCGGCAACCGATGCAGGCGACAAGCGAAGGCGGCGCCCGCATGCGAATTGGCAACGACTCCATCCGTGAGCCTTGCGGTGAGGCGATAGCCCAAGCGCTGCAACACCGACAGGCGATATCCTTCGCTGCGCTCGGAATTGAGAGTCGGCAGACCGAGTCCAGCACAAGCCAGGCGCGCATACAGGTGAGCGTCATACAGAAAGCCGTGCACTAGGTCAGCGCCCCAGCGCACAACAGTCTGTCGCAGCCGCCGCAGCACCGCCGGGTCGACACGCCAGCGCTTCTGGTCGACGACCAGCTCGACGCCGCTGCCGGCCAGCTCGTTGCGGCGCGGCACGTGGTTGTTGAGCGTGTATACGAGCACGGCATGGCCGCGCCGCACCAGCTCGCGCGACAGCAGCACGACCTGGCGCTCTGCACCGCCGAAACCCAGCCCGCTGATGACCATCACGATCCTCATGCCAGCCATCGCCGCTGCCACATCTGGAACGCCAGCAGCAGCCAGACCTTCTGCACCACCGAGGGATCGCCGCGGCGCAGCCGCGCGACGTATCCCTGCACGCGTTCCGGGTCGATCAGGCCTTGCGCGGCGACGGCGTCGCGGTTCAGGTGCTCGTCGACCATCGAAGCGAGGTCGCCGCGCAGCCATTGGCCGATCGGCACGGCGAATCCCTGCTTGGGCCGGTCGACCAGGGCGCGCGGCACGTGGCGGTACAGCACCTTGCGCAGCAGGTGCTTGGTGCCGAGTGCGCCGCGCTTGAAGCGGAACGGCAGGCCCAGCGCGAATTCGACCAGGCGGTGGTCGATCAGCGGCTCGCGGCCCTCGATGCTGGTGCGCATCGTCGCGCGGTCGACCTTGGTGAGGATGTCCTCGGACATGTAGTGGTGCAGGTCCCACAGCGCGATCTGCTCGCCGG
>JBLMVT010000346.1:0-6486 GCA_050256835.1 Betaproteobacteria bacterium
AGGGCACCTTCCTGCAGGTGCTCGAGGGCGGCCGCGACGCGATCAACCGCCTCTACAACCGTATCGTCGTCGACCCGCGCCACCGCGACGTGGTGTTGCTGTCCTACGCCGAGATCACCGAGCGGCGCTTCGCCGGCTGGTCGATGGGGCAGGTCAACCTGTCGCGCGTCAACCCGGCGCTGGTGCTCAAGTACTCGGAGACGGCCACGCTCGATCCCTACGCGGTGTCGGGCGCGGTCTCGCTGGCGCTGTGCGAGGAGTTGCTCGCCAACGCGGCGATCATGGGCCAGGGCTGAGCGTCAATCCCCGAGCAGCTCACCGACCGGCTGCAGGCTCTCGACGCGATCGCACACCGCCTTGACGACCATCAGGATCGGCACGCCGAGCAGCAGTCCCCACACGCCCCACAGCCAGCCCCAGGCGAGCACGCCGGCGAACACGACCACCGGGTTCATGCGCCCGGCGCGGCTGGTCAGCCACGGCGTCAGCCAGTAGCCGACGAAGGTGTGGATCGCCAGGGCCGCCGCTCCGACGGCGAGCGCCCGGTCGAACTCGCCGAACTGCACGAAGGCGGCCAGCGCCGCGGCGCCGACGACGAAGATCGCACCGAAGTACGGGATCAGGTTGGTCACGCCGGCCACCACACCCCACACCGCCGCGTGCTGCAGCCCGAGCGCCCAGAGCGCCAGCCCGGTGGCGACGCCGAGCAGCGCGCTGGTCGCCAGCTGCACCAGCAGGTAGCGCTCGATCTGTGCGCTGATCTCGTCGAGCGCCTCGACCGTCACGCGCTTCTCGGCGAAGGTCGGGCCGGCGATGCGCACCATCTTGCGCCGGAAGGTATTGCCGGAGAGCAGCAGGAAGTAGGTGATGAACAGCACCACCACCGCCTGGCCGACCAGCGTGGCCAGACCGAGCGTGCCCGGCAACAGCCAATCGCGCACGTTGAAATGCGGCTTTTCGATCTGCACCCGCGTCACACCTCGCGCGGCGGGGCTCGACGCGGCGGCGCTCTCGTCGGCGGCGCGCTCGAGTTCGGTGGCCGCCTTCTGCACCTTCTCGATCGCCCGTGACGGCTCGGCGCGCGTGCGGTGCATCGACAGGCGCAGCTTCTGTGCCGCCTCGGGCAGCGACTCCACGAGGTTGGCCGCATCGTCGGACAACCCGTAGCCGATCCAGCCGGTGCCACCGACCAGCGCGGCCAGCAGCAGCGCCGCGCCCACGCCGCGCGGCACGCGCCAGCGCTCGAGGCGGTCGACGACTGGCGTCAGCGCGTAGCTGACCATCACGCCGACCAGCAGGGGAATGAACACCTCCTTGGCCCAATGCAGCACGACGACGCTGGCGAGCACGGCGAGCACGGCGAGCGAGACGCTGCGCACGTCGACCGGCGTGCGCACGACCGCGTCTTCGGCGGGCGCTTCGGGCGGGGCGGGCGGCGGGGCGAGCGCGGACATGTGCTTGCTCAGGCGAGCATGTCGGCCCAGATGGTGCGCGCCCAGCTCCAGCCGTCGGCGCCCTCGCCCTCGCTCGGCGCGGGCGACAGGCCTCCGGAGCCGGGCACGGTGAGGAAGGTGCGCTGCGCTGCGTCGTACGCGTGCACGCTGGCCACGTGCATCGCGCGGCGCGCGTCGACGTAGCTGTAGCAGGTGTTGGTCAGCATCGGCGCGGGGTCGAGGTCGCAGTCGTCCAGCCGCGCGAGGATCGCCGCTGCACACACCTTGGCCTGCGCGTTGGCCATGTGGCCGCTCTTGGGCATCAGCGGCGCGATCTGGATCGCGTCGCCGAGCACGTGCACGCGCTCGGCGGCGACCGACGCGAAGTCGATGAAGTCGACCTCGCACCAGCGGCCGTTGGCGGTGGCCAGCCCGGCCTGCACGGCGACGGCGCCCGCGCGCATCGGCGGCAGCACGTTGAGCACGTCGGCGCGCAGGTCGTCCTGGAACTCGAACTTCAGCGTGTTCGTCGCGGCGTCGACCGCGACCGCCTTGTGCTGCGGCCGGTACTCGACGCGCCCGGCGTACTGCTCGGCCCAGACGCGCTTGAACAGCGCGCCCTTGGAGGTGACGTCCTCGTTGGCATCGACGATCAGCACCTTCGAACGCGGCTTGGCGGCCGCGAAGTAGCTCGCGACCTGGCAGGCGCGCTCGTAGGGCCCGGGCGGGCAGCGATACGGTGCCTCGGGCACGGCGATGGCGAACACGCCGCCGTCGGGCATCGCCTCGAGCTGGCGGCGCAGCGCACGCGTTTCGTCGCCGGCCTGCCAGGCCTGCACGATGCGGCCGGCGTCGCGCGCCGCTCGCAAGCCGTCGACGCTGTCCCACATCATCTCGACGCCGGGCGAAAGCACCAGCCGGTCCCACGCGATCGTCGGGCCGGAGGCGAGCACGGCGACGCGGCGCTGCAGGTCGAGGCGCTCGACGCGGTCGCGCACCACCGTCACGCCGTGCATGCGCGCCAGCGCCTCGTAGGGCAGCGTGATGTCGGCCATGCTGCGGCTGCCTCCGACGACGAGATTGGACATCGGGCACGAGACGAAGGCCGGCTCGGGTTCGACCAGCACGACGTCGAGCCGGTGGCCCGACCACAGGCGCAGGTACTTCGCCGCCGTCGCCCCGCCGTAGCCCCCGCCGACGACGAGCACGCGCGCCTTCGACGCAGTGCGGCCGACCGTGGCGGGCGCCGCGCAGCCGGCCAGCCCGGCCAGCACGCCGGCGGCGCCGAGCAGCCAATCGCGCCGTCGGATCGGGGTCACGCGCACCTCATCACTTCGGCTGCAGGGCAAAGAACGCGCCCAGCGACTCGATCTGCGCGTCGCTGAAGCCGCGGGCGAGCTGCTGCATCACCGTCGAGGGCCGCGCGCCCCGCCGGAAGTCGCGCATCTGCTCGACCAGGTAGGCCGCGGGCAGCCCGGCCAGGCCGGGCATCGTGGCACCCGCCGGCGGCCGGCCGTCGGTGCCGTGACAGGCCGCACAGGTGGCGGCCAGGCTGCACGCGTGGCGCGCGTCGGCCGCCTCCTCGGCGTGCGCGAGCGACGCAACGGCCAGCCCGGCGAGACCGAGGACGAGGCGCTGGCGCGGCGTCGGCATGGCCACGGCGCTACAGCGTGCCCGCCGGAGCGAAGCGGAACAGCGGCGTCAGCAGGCTCGTCGGAAACTGCCGCACCGCGTCGTTGTAGTGGTGCGCGGCCTGGTTGTAGAGCTGGCGGCGGAACACCAACTTCTGCTCGATGGCGTCGATCTCGGCGCGGCACTCGGCCAGCACGGGCTGCTCGCTCGGGTGCTGTTCGAGCAGGGCGCGCAGCCGCGCCAGCGCACCGGCCAGAACCTTTTCGGCGAGCTGCAGGCTCTCGATCGCCAGCGCCTCGCCGGGGCGCGGCTTGACCGCCAGCGAGGCGGCATGCGCCTGCTCGCTGGCCGCCAGCACGGCATCGAGCGCGGCATGCTCGGCGGCCAGCGGCTCGCGCAGCAGGCCGATCAGCTGCTGCAGCAGTTCGCGGCGCCGGCGCAGCGGCTCGTCGATCTGCGTCCAGGCGGCGCCGATCGCATTGCGCAACGCGACCAGCCGGTTGTAGGCGCCGACGGCCCAGAACAGCAGCACGGCGAGCACGCCGCCGGTCGCCAGCAGCGGCGTGTTCAGGCCGGCCTCCACGCCGCGCTCAGGAGCGCACCTCGCCGTTGCCGAGCACGATCCACTTCAGTGAAGTGAGTCCCTCGAGGCCGACGGGGCCGCGGGCGTGGAACTTGTCGGTGCTGATGCCGATCTCGGCGCCGAGCCCGTACTCGAAGCCGTCGGCGAAGCGCGTGCTGGCGTTGACCATCACGCTGGCCGAGTCGACCTCGCGCAGGAAGCGCATCGCGTTCGGATGGTTGGTCGTGAGGATGGCGTCGGTGTGGTGCGAGCCGTAGCGGTTGACGTGCGCGATCGCCGCGTCGAGCGAATCGACCACCTTCACCGCGATGATCGGCGCCAGGTATTCCTCCGACCAGTCGCTGTCCTGCGCGGCGACGACCTTGGCGCCCGGCACGGCCGACAGCAGCGCCGCGGCGGCCGCGTCGCAGCGCATCTCGACACCCTTGGCCGCGAACGCCGCGCCGATGCGCGGCAGGAAGGCCGCTGCCTGCGCGCGATGCACCAGCAGCGACTCGGCGGCGTTGCATGGGCTGTATTTCTGCGTCTTGGCGTTGTCGGTGACGCGCACGGCCTGCTCGAGGTCGACCTCGGCGTCGACGTAGACGTGGCAGTTGCCGTCCAGGTGCTTGATCACCGGCACCGTCGCCTCGGCCGCGATGCGCTCGATCAGCCCCTTGCCGCCGCGCGGGATGATCACGTCGACGTACTCGGGCATCGAGACCAGCCGCCCGACCGCGGCGCGGTCGGTGCTCGGCACGCCCTGCACCGCGTCGGCCGGCAGCCCGGCCTCGACCAGGGCCGCGCGCACGCGTTCGAGCAGCGCGGCGTTCGAGTGTCGCGCCTCGGAGCCGCCGCGCAGGATCGCCGCGTTGCCGCTCTTGATCGCCAGCGCGGCGGCGTCGACCGTCACGTTGGGCCGGCTCTCGTAGATCATGCCGAACACGCCGAGCGGCACGCGCATCTGGCCGACCGTGATGCCGCTCGGCCGGCGTCGCAGGTTCGTCATCTCGCCGATCGGATCGGGCAGCGCCGCGACCTGCTCGCAGCCCTCGGCCATCTGCTCGATCACGCGCGGCGTGAGGCGCAGCCGGTCGACCAGCGGGGCCGCCAGGCCTTGCGCGACGGCGGCATCGACGTCGCGCGCGTTGGCCGCCTGCAGCGCGCCGGCGTCGGCCCGGATTCGGCGCGCCAGCGCGAACAGCGCGGCGTTCTTGGTCGCCGTCGAGGCCGCCGCGAGCGCAGCCGACGCCGCGCGCGCCGCCGCGCCGAGGCGGTCGAGCATGGCGATCACGGATGCGGCGTCGGGCGCGTTCATGGCGCCATTGTCGCAAACCGCTGCTGCAGCAGCACCAGCCAAAGCGGCGCGCTCGCTGCGAACGCCAGCGTCGACAGCACGATGGTGGCCGTCGTCTCGCCCTCGCCGCTGCGGTAGCGCTGGGCGAACAGCAGCGCGTTGACGCCGGTCGGCAGCGCCGAGGCCACCACTACCACCGCCAGCGGCAGGCCGCGCAGACCGGCGACGAGGCCGCACGCGAACACGAGCGCGGGCAGCACCAGCAGCTTGGCCGCGGCCATGGCGACCGCCGTGCCGGCCGCCCCGCGCAGCCCGTAATGGCCGAGCGACAGGCCGATCGCCACCAGCGACAGCGGCACGACTGCGCTGCCGAGCATCACCAGCACCTCGTCGAGCGGGCCCGGCAGCGGCAGCCGCGCCAGGTTCCACGCCAGCCCGGCGAGCACCGGCAGCACGACCGGGTGGATCACCGTGTTGCGCGCCGTCATCGCGAGCGTGCGCAGCGGTTGCGCCGGCCGCCCGCCGCCGTGCGCGGCGGCCTGGGCCAGGTCGCGCTCGACCAGCAGGGTCAGGACCGAGAGCAGGATGAGCGCGTGCAGGCTGATGATCGCCAGGTGCAGCTGCAGCCCGGCTTCGCCGAACAGCGCGGTCGCCACCGGGATGCCGAACTGGGCGGTGTTGCCGAACGCGACGGTGATCGCGCGCACGCCCGGCCGGGCCACGTCGCGCGGGTCTCGCCTGCGCCGCTGCAGCGCGTAGACGAGCAGCATCCAGCCGACCACCGGCACGAAGAACACGTCGAGCGCGCGCCACGGCATCGCCGCCAGGTCGATGCGCGCCGTGGCGCGGAACAGCAATGCCGGCACGAACACGAAGAAGGTCGTGTTCGACACGGTGCGCGCGACCTCGGCGCCGGCGAACGGGCGCGTCCGGCCGGCCGCCCAGCCGATCGCGATGGTGGCGAAGATGGCGAGCAGCTTGAGGAACACGGCCGACGACATGGAGCGTCAGTATCGAGGACGGTCGCGTTCGTGCCGGGTCTCGGCTAAGCTTTTGGCGTCAACGCACGGGAGAGGATCATGTTCAAGCATCTGCTGCTGCCGACCGATGGTTCCGCGCTGTCCGAGGCGGCCGTCCGCAAGGGTCTGGAACTCGCCAAGGAGCAGCAGGCCCGGGTCAGCGCGATCCACGTGCTGCCCGAGTTCCACGTGCTGAGCTACGACACCGAAATGCTCGCCGACACGCGCGAGGAGTTCCTCGCCCACTGCAAGACGCAGGGCGAGAAGTACATGGCCGCGGTGGAGTCCGCGGCCCGCCAGGCGGGCGTGCCGTTCAGCGCGGTCATGACCACCAGCGATCACCCGCACGAGGCGATCACGCAGGCCGCCGAGAGCGCCGGATGCGACCTGATCGTGATGGCTTCGCACGGCCGGCGCGGCCTGCAGGGCCTGGTGCTCGGCAGCGAGACGCAGAAGGTGCTGACGCACAGCAAGGTGCCGGTGCTGGTCCTGCGCTGAGCGCCCGTGCTCCGGCCCGGGGCCGGCGCGAGGAAGGCCGCGATC
>JBLMVT010000347.1:0-2647 GCA_050256835.1 Betaproteobacteria bacterium
GAGGCGCCGCTGCCGGCCGCGCCGGCGCGCGAGCCGCGCGATGCGGCGGTGCGCGCGCTGCTCGAGCGCATGCGCCGCGACATCCCCGCGCCGGCACAGCCGATCGTGACCGAGGGCCTGCGCCGGCTGATCGACTGGCAGGACGTCGACCATGCGCGGGACTACCTCGACCGCGTCGCGCGCATTGCCCGGCTGGCCGGCGCCGCCGCCGAGCCGCGGCTGGTCGCCGAGACGGCGCGCTACCTGGCGCTGTGGATGAGCTACGAGGACACCATGCGCGTCGCCCAGCTGAAGACGCGGGGCACGCGCTTCGACCGCGTGAAGGACGAGGTGCGGGTCGCGCCCGGCCAGCTGCTGGCGATCAGCGAATACCTGCACCCGCGGCTGCAGGAGATCTGCGAGACGCTGCCCGCGGGCCTGGCGCGCCGCCTCGAGCGGCCGGGCTGGCCGCGCCGGCTGCTGGAGCGGCTGACGCGCGACGGCCGCGTCGTCACGACCAGCTCGCTGCACGGCTTTCTGCTGATGCGCGCCGTCGCCGGCATGCGTCGCTGGCGCCGCCGCACGACGCGTTTCGCCGCCGAGAACGAACGCATCGAGCGCTGGCTGGCGCGGATCGAGGCGGCGGCCGCCGCCAACCCGCAGCTCGCCGTCGAGGTCGCGCAATGCCAGCGCCTCGTCAAGGGCTACAGCGACACCCACGAGCGCGGCTGGGCGCATTTCGAGACCTTGATGGGCGTGGTGCAGCGCGCCGGCGCCGCGCTCGCCCCGGCGACGCTGCGCGAGCTGCGCGAGGCGGCGCTGGCCGACGAGCACGGCGAAGCGCTGCGCGCGCGGCTCGCTCACCACGCCCTGGCCTGAACCGATGTCCATGACGAGTCCGCAACCGCTGACGCTGCGCGTGGTCGAGGCGCGCCCGCTCAACCCGCTGATCCGCCGCCTCACGCTGGCCGCGCCGGACGGGACGCCACTGCCCGGCTGGGACGCCGGCGCGCACCTGCAAGTGCAGGTCGTGCTGCCCGGCGGCGCGACCGACTGGCGCCACTACTCGCTGGTCGACACCGTCGCCGGCGGCGCGGCGGCGCCGCGCGAATACGTGATCGCGGTGCGGCGCGACGACGACGGGCGCGGCGGCTCGCGCTTCATGCACGAACGCCTGCGCGAAGGCGACCGCATCCTCGCGCTTGCGCCGAAGAACGACTTCCCGCTGCGCGAAGGCGCGGGCCGCGCGGTGCTGCTCGCCGGCGGCATCGGCGTCACGCCGATTGCCAGCATGGCCGCGCGCCGCCGCGCCGTGGGCCGGCCGGTGCGGCTCGTCTACGCCGGCCGCAGCCGATCGCTGATGGCGTTCCTGCCCGAACTGCAGGCGCTGCTCGGCGACGATCTCGTGGTGCACGCCGACGACGAGCACGCCGGTGTGCCGCTCGACCTCGACGCGCTGCTCGACGGCTGCGCCGCCGCCGACCCGCTCCACGTGTGCGGCCCGAAGCCGCTGCTCGACGCCGTGCTCGCGAAGACGGCGGCGCGCGGCTGGGGCCGCGAGCGCGTGCACTTCGAGCTGTTCTCCACGCCGCCGGTCGAATCCGGCGACCACGCGTTCGAGGTCGTGCTGGCCCAGAGCGGCAGGAGCTACACCGTGCCGGCGCATCAGAGCGTGCTCGACTGCCTGATCGAGCACGGCGAGGATCCGCTCTTCGACTGCAAGCGCGGCGAGTGCGGCGTATGCACGGCGCCGGTGCTCGAGGGCGACATCGACCACCGCGACTATGTGCTGTCCGACGCAGAGAAGGCGTCGGGCAAGGTGATGCAGATCTGCGTCTCGCGCTGCCGCGGCAAGCGGCTGGTGCTCGACCTGTAGGAGGATTGTTCATGACTTACCGCGGCAACCCCGACGCCGTGCGCGCACTGGTGCAGCCCGACCGCGTGCACCGCGACCTCTACATCGACCCCGAGCTGTTCGCGCTCGAGCAGGAGCACTTCTTCGCCAACACCTGGAACTACGTCGGCCACGCCAGCCAGATCCCGAAAACCGGCGACTACCTGACGGTCGACATCGCCGGCCGGCCGCTGATCGCGGTGCGCCACGGCGACGGCTCGGTGCGCGTGCTGATGAACCGCTGCGCGCACAAAGGCTCGCGGCTGGTGAGCCAGCCCTGCGGCAACACCGGCAAGTTCTTCCGCTGCCCCTACCACGCCTGGACCTACCGGACCGACGGCTCGCTGCTCGCGATCCCGCTGAAGAACGGCTACGAGGGCACCGCGCTCGGCGAATGCGAGGCGGGCAAGGGGCTGGTCGCGCTCGCGCACGTCCGGCTCTACCGCGGTTTCATCTTCGCGAAGATCAACGACGCCGGCCCCGGCTTCGAGGAGTATTTCGGCGACTCGCTCAGCTCGATCGACAACATGGCCGACCGCTCGCCCGAAGGGCAGCTCGAGATCGCCGGCGGCTGCCTGCGCTACATGCACGCCTGCAACTGGAAGCAGTTCGTCGAGAACCTCAACGACACCATGCACCCGATGGTGGTGCACGAGTCCTCCGCCGGCACCGCCAAGTCGATGTGGGCCGGCAAGCCGGCCGACGCCACCAAGCCGATGGCAATCGAGCAGTTCGTGCCGTTCGTGTCGGACTACAAGTTCTTCGAGGACATGG
>JBLMVT010000348.1:0-4636 GCA_050256835.1 Betaproteobacteria bacterium
CATGCGCGTGTACTGCGCGACGAGCTGCCTCACCGAGAGCCGCCCGCCCGGCCGGTACCAGTTGCACACGCCGCTCAGCATCGCGATCAGCGCATAGCTGGCGACGCGCGCGTCGCCCGGCGCGAGCACGCCCGCCGCCTCGCCGCGGCGCAGGATGGCGAGCAGGCGCCGCTCGTAGGCGTCGCGCAGGCCGACGATGTGCTCGAACTGCTCGGGGCTCAGGCTGCGCAGCTCGGCGTTGCCGATGAACACCTGGTCGCGCCGCACGGCGTGGAACTCGATGTGGAAGGCGACGAAACGGCGCAGCGCGTCGAGCGGGTCGGTAGTGCCCGCGAGCGCCGCGTCGACCCCGGCCTGCAGCTCCGTCATCGTGTCGGCCAGCAGGGTGTGCAGCAGCGCCTGCTTGGATTCGATGTGGTTGTAGAACGAGCCCGCCTTGACGCCGATCTCCTCGGCCAGCATGCGCAGGTTCATGCCCTCGAAGCCATGGCGCGCGATCAGCCGCGTGGCAGCCTGCTTCATGTCGAGCACCGTCTGCTCGGTGCTCTTGCCGGGGATGCGGGGCATGCGTGGGCACCGTCTCGTGTCGTGGCGCGATGTTAAGCCGCGCGTGGCGCGCAGGAGCACGGCGATGAACGAAAGCGGCGACGGCGTACGAATCGCACGCGAGGGCGCGGTCGCCGCGCTCACCCTCGATCGTGCGGACAAGCTCAACGCCGTCACGCCGGCGCTCGATGCCGCGGTGGGCGCTGCGCTGCGCGAACTCGGTGCCGACGAGGCCGTGCGCGTGGTCGTTCTCACCGGCGCGGGCACGCAGGCCTTCTGCACCGGGGCCGACATCCCGACGCTGTTCCCGGCGCTGCGCGAGCGCGTGGCGGCGAGCGCGGCGCCGATCAACTTCTGCGGCCTGACGCACGAGCATCCGCTGCCGGGCAAGCCGCTGATCGCGGCGATCAACGGTCTGGCGCTCGGCGGCGGCTTCGAGCTGGCGCTGGCGAGCGACCTGCGCATTGCCTCGGGCAACGCGCGCTTCGGCCTGCCCGAGCCGCGCTGGGGCGTGGTGGCCGGCGCCGGCGGCTGTGCGCGCATCCTGCACGCGCTGCCCGCGGCGGTGGCGGCCGAGGTGCTGCTCGCCGGCCGCCGCCTGGACGCCGAGGAGGCGCTGCGCTGGGGCCTGGTGAGCCGCGTCGTTGCGCCCGAGTCGCTGATGGACGAGGCACAGGCGATCGCGCAGAGCATCGCGGCGGCCGCGCCCGCGGCGATCGCCGGGCTGGTCGAGTTCTGGCGCGCGCAGCGCCGGCGGCTCGACGAGACGGCACTGGCCGAGGAGCGTGCGCTTTTCCAGCGCCTGATCGGCTCGCCCGCGGCGGCTGCCGGCATCGCCGCCTTCGTCGCGCGCCGCGAGGCCGCCGCGGAGGGGCAGGGCACGGCGCCGTGATCGCCGCCGCCTACCCGCGCGACGACACCGCCGAGAGCCTGCGCGAGGCGGTGCGTGCGTTCGCCCAGGCGCGCATCGCGCCGCTGGCGCAGCGCATCGACCGCGAGGACCGTCTTCCGCGCGATCTGTGGCCGGCGCTCGGCGAGCTGGGCGTGCTCGGCATCACCGCCGAGGCCGAGTACGGCGGCGTCGGCCTCGGCTACCTGCACCACGTCGTCGCGGCCGAGGAGATCAGCCGCGCCTCCGGCTCGGTGGGCATCGCCTACATCGCGCACTCCAACCTGCACGTCAACCAGCTGCGGCTGAACGGCACGCCGACGCAGAAGCGGCGCTACCTGCCGGGCTTGGTGCGCGGCGAGCACGTCGGTGCGCTGGCGATGAGCGAGGCCGGCGCCGGCTCCGACGTGGTCGGCATGAAGCTGCGCGCCGAGCGGCGCGGCGACGCCTTCGTGCTCGACGGGAGCAAGCTGTGGACGACCAATGGCGCCTATGCCGACCGTTTCGTCGTCTACGCCAAGACGACGCCGGCCGCAGGCAAGGCGGGGATCAGCGCGTTCATCGTCGAGCGCGGCTTCAAGGGCTTCGAGAGCGGGCTGCCGCTGGACAAGCTGGGCATGCGCGGCTCGGGCACCTGCGAGCTGGTGTTCAGCGGCTGCGAGGTGCCAGCCGAGAACCTGCTGGGCGAGCTCGACCGCGGCGTGAAGGTGTTGATGTCGGGGCTGGACTACGAGCGCATCGTCGCCGCCGCCGGCTCGCTCGGGCTGATGCAGGCGGCGCTCGACCTGGCGCTGCCCTACACGCGCGAGCGGCAGCAGTTCGGCCGGCCGATCGGCGACTTCCAGCTCGTGCAGGCCAAGCTCGCCGACATGTACGCGCGGCTTGCCGCCGCGCGCGCGCTGCTCTACACGACGGCGCAGGCGGCGGACCGCCGCGAGCTGCGGCGCGAGGACGCCGCCACCGCCATCCTGGTCGCCGCGGAACACGCGACGGCCAACGCGCTCGACGCGATCCAGCTGCTCGGCGGCAACGGCTACGTCAACGACAGCCCGGCGGGGCGGCTGCTGCGCGACGCCAAGCTCTACGAGATCGGCGCCGGCACCTCGGAGATCCGGCGCATGCTCATCGGACGCGAGCTGGCGGCACGCGCCTGAGCGGCGCGGCGCGCCGGAGCGATCCGCATCGCCGGCATGCGGCCGCCGGGACTGGCATCATCGTCCCGATCGCCGAGGAGACCCGCCATGAAGACTTCGCTCGTCCTGACCGCGGTCGGCCGCGACCGCCCCGGACTGATCCGCGCCATCGCGCAGGAGGTCGCGGCCGCCGGCGGTGACTGGCTCGACAGCCGCATGGCCGCGCTGGCCGGGCAGTTCGTGGGCGTGGTGCAGGTGGCGGTGCCGGCCGACGCGGCCGACGCGCTGGCCGCGCGGCTGCGCGCGCTCGAGGCCGAGGGCCTGCGGCTGACCGTCGAGGCCGGCGCGCACGAGGCGAGCGCGGCGCCTGCCGGACGCATGCTGCACATCGAGCTGCTCGGCCACGACCGGCCGGGCATCGTGCGCGACGTGTCGAGCCTGCTCGCCGAGCATCAGGTGAGCGTCGAGGAGCTCGAGACCGGCACCGAGAGCGGCGCCTTCTCCGGCGAGAGCCTGTTCCGTGCGCGCGCCTGCCTGCGCGTGCCGCCGACGCTGCCGACCGACGTGCTGCGCGGCCTGTTGCAGACGCTGGGCAACGAGCTGATGGTCGACGTCAACCTGGAGGAGGACGAACCGGCGCGACGCTGAACGGCGTCCTCAGCGGTTCACGTCGACCACCGTGCGCCCGCGCACGGCGCCGTCGAGCAGCCGCGGCGCGTAGCCGATCACCTCCGACAGCCCGATCTCGGTCGTCATCGACTCGAGCTTGGCGGTGTCGACGTGGCGCGCCAGCAGCGCCCACGCCTCGCGGCGCTGCGCGTTCGGGTTCTGCACGCTGTTGATGCCGTACAGCGTGACGCCGCGCAGGATGAACGGCATCACGGTGGCCGGGAAGTCGCCGCCCTGCGCCAGCCCGCAGGCCGCCACCGCGCCGTTGAAGCGCGTCTGCGCGCAGGCGTTGGCCAGCGTGTGGCTGCCCACGGTGTCGACGACGCCGGCCCAGCGTTCGCTCTGCAGCGGCTTGCCAGGCTGCGCGAGCTCGTTGCGGTCGGCGATCGCCGCCGCGCCGAGCGAGCGCAGGTAGTCCGCCTCCTGCGGCCGGCCTGTCGAGGCGACGACGCGGAAGCCGAGCCCGCCGAGCAGGGCGACGGCGATCGAGCCGACGCCGCCGGCGGCGCCGGTCACCAGCACCTCGCCGTCGCCCGGCGCCAGGCCGTGGCGCTGCAGCGCCATCACGCAGAGCGCGGCGGTGAAGCCGGCGGTGGCGATCGTCATCGCCGAGCGCGTCGTGAAGGGCGCGGGCAGCGCGAGCAGCCAGCCCGGCTCGAGCCGCGCGCGCTGCGCCAGCCCGCCCCAGCGCGTCTCGCCCAGCCCCCAGCCGGTGACGACGACGCGCTGGCCGGGCTGCCACGCCGGGTCGCGGCTGGATCCGACGACGCCGGCCAGGTCGATGCCCGGCACCATCGGCCAGCTGCGCACGATCGCGCCGCGACCGGTGACGGCGAGCGCGTCCTTGTAGTTGAGCGTCGAGTACTCGACGCGCACGTCGACGTCGCCGGCGGGAAGCTGCGCCTCGTCGAGGTCGGTCAGCGTGGCGACGGTGCGCTTGGCGTCGTCGCGGGTGAGGAGGATGGCCTTGAACATGCCTGCCTTTGCTCTCATTCGATGTTCTGCACCTGCTCGCGCATCTGCTCGATGGCGACCTTCATCTCGACGGCGACGGTGGTCAGCTCGAACGCGGCCGACTTCGAGCCCAGCGTGTTGGCTTCGCGCTGCAGTTCCTGGATCAGGAAGTCGAGCCGCTTGCCGATCTCGCCGCCCTTGGCGAGCAGCCGCTCGACCTCGTCGAGGTGCGAACGCAGCCGCGCCAGCTCCTCGGCGACGTCGATGCGGATCGCGAACGCGGCGGCCTCGGCCAGCGCGCGCTCCTGCAGTGCCTCGCGCGGCACGCTGCCCGCGGCGTTGGCGGCCTCCAGCGCCTCGCGCCAGCGCTCGAGGAAGCGCTGCTGCTGGCGCTGCACGACCGCCGGCAGCAGCGGCTCGGCCTGGGTGACGAGTTCGCGCAGCC
>JBLMVT010000349.1:0-3274 GCA_050256835.1 Betaproteobacteria bacterium
CGGCGCCTACCAGGCCGGCGTGTGCGAGGGGCTGGTCGCCGCCGGCATCGAACCCGACTGGACTGCCGGCATCTCGATCGGAGCGCTCAACACCGCGATCATCGCCGGCAACCCGCCCGCCACGCGCGTGCAGCGCCTGCGCGAATTCTGGGAATCGATCTGCCGCCCTGCGGCCTTCCTGCCGCCGGTGGCCGTAATGCGAGGTCTGATCGAGCAGGCCGGCGCGCAGGGCCGTCAGGCGTTCGGGCTGTTCGAGGCCTGGCGCGCCGTCGTCGAAGGCCAGCGCGACTTCTTCGTGCCGCGCGGGATCGCACCCTGGCTCGGTGGCAAGCAGGGGGTGCAGTACGCCAGCTTCTACGACACCGCGCAGATGAAGGGCACGCTCGAGCGCTACGTCGATTTCGACCGCGTCAACCAGGGCCCGATGCGCGTGTCGGTGGGTGCGGTGAACGTCGCCACCGGCAACTTCGTCTACTTCGACAACACCAGCGGGCCGGCGCGCCGGGCGATGCGCGCGGAGCACTTCATGGCGTCGGCGGCGCTGCCGCCGGGCTTCCCGGCGATCGAGATCGACGGCGAGTTCTACTGGGACGGCGGGCTGGTGTCGAACACGCCGCTGCGCCATGTGCTCGAGGCGATACCGCGACGCGACACGCTCGCCTTCCAGGTCGACCTGTGGAGCGCGCGCGGGCCGCTGCCCGACAACGTCTACGACGCACAGGAGCGACAGAAGGACATCCTCTACTCGAGCCGCACCCCCGCCATCACCGACTTCATGGCCGACGCGCAGCGCTATCGGCGCCTGCTGCGCGAGGTGCTGGAGCACGTCCCGGCGCCGGTGCGCGCGACCGACCCCTGGTGCCGCAAGGCCGAGCAGCTCGCCTGCGGGCGGCAATACGTCGTGCTGCACCTCATCTACCAGGGCAAGGAATGGGGCGGCATGGCGAAGGACTACGAGTTCGGCCCGCAGACCATGCGGGCGCACTGGGCCAGCGGCCTGCGCGACATCCAAGGCACGCTGGCGCAGCGCGCCTGGCTGGAACGGCCGCCCGCCGAAACCGAGTTCGTCACCCACGACCTGCATCGCGGCGGGTAGCCGGCCCGCCGGGCCGGCGCCGTCAGCGAGTGGTGTCGCGCAGCGAGCGCGCGAGTTCGCGCTTGCCGGCCTGCCGGTCGGCCGACTTCGTGCGCCGGTGCGCGCCGGCCTTGCGCTGCAGCGCCGGAACGACGAGCGGGTTGCGCGGCTTGGGCGCCGTCAGCTTGAGCTTGATCTTGCGGGCGGAGGTCATGCGCCGAGCGTAGCGCGGCGCGTCACGACGCTGCCGGCCACCGCGGCCGCAGCACTCCGGTCGCCAGCGCCGTGCCGAACAGGATCACAGCGCAGCCGGCGAGCATCGCGGTGGTCGGCCGCTCGCCGAGGAACAGGCCGGCCCACAGCACGGCGAACGCCGGCACCAGGTAGGTGACGGCAATCGCATTCGCCGGCCCGGCGTGCGCGATCAGCCGGAAGTACATCACGTAGGCGACGCCGGTGCACAGCACCGCGAGCGCGGCGACGTTGAGCCACGCCGCGGACCCGGGCAGCGCGGCCGGCCACAGCCACAGCGCCGCGGGCAGCAGCACCAGCGCGCCGGCGAGCTGGCTGCCCGCGGCCACCGCCATCGGCGCGACGCCGTCCAGATGGCGCCGCGCGTAGTTGACCGAGAAGCCGTACGACAGTGCCGCGAGCAGGGTGGCGGCGATGGCGAGCACGCCATTCGTCCCCTCGGCATGCGTGCCGAGCGCCGCGCGGCCGGCGGCCAGCCCGAGCACGCCGGCGAAGCCGACCGCCAGCCCGGCCACGCGCGGCGCCGACAGCCGCTCGCCCAGCCACAGCCAGCCGATCAGAGCTGCGAACAGCGGCGACGACGAGTTGAAGATCGACGACAGGCCGGCCGTGATCGACAGCAGCGCGTACGTGAACAGCACGAACGGCAGCGCCGAGTTGGTGATGCCGATCAGCAGGATCGGCCGCCAGTGCGCGCGCAGGGCCGCGCTGTCGCCGCGCACCAGCAGCAGCGGCAGCAGCACCAGCGTCGCGCCGGCCAGCCGCAGCCAGGCCAGCACCACCGCGCCGAACTCGGGCGCGCCCACGCGCATGAACAGGAACGAGGCGCCCCAGATGGCGGCGAGCAGCAGCAGCTCGCGCAGGTCGCGGCGTTTCATCGCGGCACGATACAGCAGGGCCGCTGCCGCTCGCGCGACAGGGTCGGGCGGGCGGTGGCCGTCACGCGGCCACGCCTTCCAGCCGCAGCAGCTCGCGCTTGCGCGCGAGGCCGCCGGCATAGCCGGTGAGTGCGCCGTCGCGTCCGACCACGCGGTGGCAGGGCACGATCACGCTCGCCGGGTTGCGGCCGACCGCGGCGCCGACCGCGCGCACCGCCGCGGCGCGGCCGATGCGCCGCGCGATCTCGCCGTAGCTCGCCGTCGTGCCGGGTGCGACGCGCGCCAGCGCGCGCCACACGTCGCGCTGGAACGGCGTGCCGCCGGGGTCGAGCGGCAGCGTGAACTCGCGCCGCGTGCCGGCGAAGTACTCGGCCAGCTCGACGATGGCGCGCGCGAGGTGCGGCTGCGCCGCGTCGACCGGCGCGTCGAGTGCGCCCGGATGGTGGGCCTGGCCGTCGAACCACACGCCGGCCAGGCCGTGCGCGGTGGCGGCCAGCGTGACCGGGCCGAGCGGCGTGTCGGCGCGCGCCTGCGCGACGATCGGGTTGCCTTGCCTGCGGTTCATGTCGAGGAGCCTTTCGTCGTTTCGAGGCCGCGCCACAGTCGCATCACCGCATAGCCGCGCCACGGCCGCCAGGCCTGCGCCAGTTCGGTGGCGCGGCGCGGGTCGCGCGTGTCCAGCGCCTGGTACACGCCGATGTCGCTGGCGGGAAAGGCATCGGGCCAGCCGAGGGCGCGCAGCGCGACCACCTGCGCCGTCCACTCGCCGATGCCGGGCAGCGCGCGCAAGGCGTCGAGCGTCGCCTCGAGCGGCGCGCCGGGATGCAGTTCGAGCGCGCCCTCGGCCACCGCCGCGGCCAGCGCCTGGATCGCGCGCACGCGCTGGCGCACGATGCCCAGCGTGCCGATCGACTCGGGCGTCGCGGCGGCCAGCGTCGCGGCGCCGGGAAACACGCGGTCGAGGCCGGCGAACGGCGTCCCGATGCGCGCGCCGAAGCGCTCGACCAGCCGGCCGGCCAGCGTGCGCGCCGCCTTCACCGTGACCTGCTGGCCGAGCACGACGCGCACC
>JBLMVT010000350.1:0-13968 GCA_050256835.1 Betaproteobacteria bacterium
GCCGCCTCGCTGGCGTTCTTCATGGACTGCGGCGTGCCGCCGTGGCGCACGCTCGAGCGCACGCGCGGCATCGTCGGCACGCCGCTGCTCGAGATCCACACCCGCTTCTACGTGCCCGCCAGCTACGGCGAGACGATCGTCGTGCACACCCACGTCGAGGAGTGGCGGCCCAAGGTGTTCATCCAGCACCACCGCGTGCTGCGCGACGAGACGCTGATCTGCGAGGGCCGCGAGACGCGCGCCTTCGTCGTGCGCGACCGCGACGACCCCGCTCGCCTGCGCGCCATCCCCGTTCCCGACGACATTCGCGCGCTGTGCGAATGATTTCAACGACCCACCCGGAGATCCACGACGTGACACTCACCCACCTCAGGACCGCGCTCGCTGCTGCCGCCTTGCTGCTGGCCGGCGCCGCTCAGGCCGACGTCACCATCGGCGTCAGCCTGCCGCTGACCGGCCCCACCTCGGCGCTCGGCATCCCGAGCAAGAACGGCATCGC
The DNA here is from genome assembly GCA_050256835.1 of Betaproteobacteria bacterium. Classification (GTDB taxonomy): domain Bacteria; phylum Pseudomonadota; class Gammaproteobacteria; order Burkholderiales; family Burkholderiaceae_C; genus JAMHWF01. Next base: position 500 of record JBLMVT010000350.1, read on the forward strand.
GCTGTGGCCCAAGGAAGTCGCCGGCGAGAAGCTCAACGTCATCATCCTCGACGACGCCACCGATCCCGGGCAGGCGGTGAAGAACACGCGCCGCTTCCTCAGCGAGGACAAGGTCGACCTGATCCTCGGCTCGGCGGCGACGCCGGTCGCCGCGGCGATGGCCGACGTTGCCGCGGAAGGCAAGACGGTGCAGATCGCGCTGTCGCCGGTGGCGCTCCCGCCGGGCAAGGACGCCTGGACCTTCCGCATGCCGCAGTCGACGGCGGTGATGGCGATCCCGATCGTCGAGCACTGGAAGAAGACCGGCGTCAAGACCTACGGCTTCCTCGGCTACGCCGACGCCTACGGCGAGGCCTGGCTGAAGGACATCGCGCCGCTGGCCGAGAAGGCCGGCATCAAGCAGGTCGCGGTCGAGCGCTTCGCGCGCAGCGACTCGAGCGTCACCGGCCAGGCGCTCAAGCTCGTGTCCGCCAACCCCGACGCGATCCTCATCGTCGCCTCGGGCTCGGGCGCGGCGATGCCGCACCGCGGGCTGGTCGAGCGCGGCTACCCGCGCGAGAAGATCTTCCAGACGCACGGCGCCGCGACGCTCGACCTGATCCGCGTCGGCGGCAAGGACGTCGAGGGCTCGTACGTGTCGTCGGGCCCGGCCGTCGTCGCCGACCTGCTGCCCGAGAGCAACCCGAGCAAGGCGCTGGGCATGCGCTTCATCACCGAGTACGACAAGGTGTACGGACCGCACAGCGCCAACCAGTTCGGGGCGCACGTGTTCGATGTCTACGTCGTGCTGCAGAAGATCGTGCCGATGGCGCTGAAGAAGGCCAAGCCCGGCACGCCCGAGTTCCGCGCCGCGCTGAAGGACGCGCTCGAGACGATGGGCCGCACGCCGGTCTCGCAGGGCGTGCTGAACTACACGGCGACCGACCATTTCGGCTACACGCCGGAAACCGGCGTGCTGCTGAAGATCGTCAACGGCGGCTGGCAGCTCGCCAACTGAGAACCCGCCGCCCGCCCCGGGTCGGGTCCGGGGCCACGCCTTCAAGCGACCATCGATGGACTTCTCGATCGCCAGCATCCTCGTGCTCGACGGCAGCACCAACGGCGCGATCTACGCGCTGCTGGCGCTGGCGATCGTGCTGGTCTTCACCGTCACGCGCGTCATCTTCATCCCGCAGGGCGAGTACGTCGCCTACGGCGCGCTGACGCTGGCGATGCTGCAGGCCGGCAAGGTGCCGGGCACGATCTGGCTGCTGCTGGTGCTGGCCGCCGTCGCTGCGGTGCTCGACCTCCTCGCCGGGCTGCGCGTCGGCCGCACGCCGGCGGCGCTGTTGCGCGGCGCGCTGCTCACGCTCGCCTGGCCGGTCGTCGCGACGGCGCTCACGCTGGCGCTGCACCGCAGCGGCGCGCCGCTGGCGGTGAACAGCCTGCTCACGCTGGCGATCGTCGCGCCGCTCGGGCCGCTGATCTATCGGCTGGCGTTCCAGTCGCTGGCCGACGCCAGCGTGCTGGTGCTGCTGATCGTCTCGGTCGGCGTGCACTTCGCGCTGACCGGCCTGGGCCTGGTGTTCTTCGGCGCCGAGGGCTTCCGCAACCCGAGCTTCTGGGACCAGCGCTTCGCGCTCGGGCCGGTCGCGCTGGCCGGCCAGGTGGTGATCATCTTCGCCGTGTTCGCGGCGCTGATCGTCGCGCTGTGGCTGTTCTTCGACCGCACGCTGTACGGCAAGGCGCTGCGCGCCACGGCGGTCAACCGGCTCGGCGCGCGGCTGATGGGGATCTCGAGCACCGGCGCGGGAAGCCTCAGCTTCCTGCTCGCGGCCTTCATCGGCGCGCTGTCGGGGCTGCTGATCGGCCCGACCACGACGGTGTTCTACGACTCGGGCTTCCTGATCGGCCTGAAGGGCTTCGTCGCCGCCGTGTTCGCCGGGCTGTCGAGCTACCCGCTGGCGGCGGTCGGCGCCATCCTCGTCGGACTGCTCGAGTCGTTCGGCTCGTTCTGGGCCAGCGCGTTCAAGGAGGTGATCGTCTTCACCTTCATCCTGCCGGTACTGCTGTGGCGCTCGTTCCACGATCCGCACGCCGCCGAGGAGGAGGAATGATGGCGATGGGCGTGCGCCGCCTTCTCCTCGTCGGCTTCGTCGTGCTGATGGCGCTGCTGCCTCAGCTGCCGGTGCCGGAATTCTGGATCACCCAGCTCAACTACATCGGGCTGTACTCGCTGGTCGTCATCGGCCTGGTGCTGCTGACCGGGGTCGCCGGACTGACCTCGTTCGGCCAGGCGGCCTTCGTCGGGCTGGGCGCCTACACGGCGGCCTACTTCAACGTCAACGTCGGCCTGTCGCCCTGGATCACGGTGTTCATCGGGCTGGCGCTGACGCTGGCCAGCGCGCTGGTGCTGGCCGCCGTGACGCTGCGCATGTCGGGCCACTACCTGCCGCTGGCGACGATCGCGTGGGGGCTGGCGCTGTACTACCTGTTCGGCAACCTCGAGGCGCTGGGCAAGTACGACGGCATCCTCGGCGTCGCGCCGATCACCTTCTTCGGCATCACCCTGCACACCGGGCGGCACTTCTACTACCTGCTGTGGCTGCTGGTGCTGCTGGCCGCCTTCGGCTCGATCAACCTGCTCGACTCGCGCCCCGGGCGCGCGCTGCGCTCGCTCAAGGGCGGCGTGGTGATGGCCGAGGCGATGGGCGTCGACACCGTGCACTACAAGGTCACGGTGTTCGTGCTCGCGGCGCTGCTCGCCTCGGTGGCCGGCTGGCTGCTCGCGCACTTCCAGCGCACGGTGAACCCGTCGCCGTTCGGCCTGAAGATGGGCATCGAGTACCTGTTCATGGCGGTGGTCGGCGGCGTCGGCCACGTCTGGGGCGCGCTGGCCGGCGCCGCGCTCGTCAAGGTGACCGAGGACCAGCTCCAGGTCTGGCTGCCCAGGCTGATCGGCGGCAGCGGCAACTACGAGCTGATCGTGTTCGGCATCGTGCTCGTGCTGGTGCTGATGTACGCACGCGACGGCGTCTGGGCCTTCGTCGACGGCCTGCTGCCGCGCGCGCCGCGCCGCGCCGACTGGCACGACGCGCCGCCGCTGCCCGAAGCCGCCAAGCCGTCGCATGGCGAGACCGTGCTCGAGGTGAAGGCGGTGCGCAAGGTGTTCGGCGGGCTCGTCGCCGTCAACGACGTGAGCTTCTCGGTCGCCGCCGGCGAGATCGTCGGCCTGATCGGGCCCAACGGCGCGGGCAAGTCGACCACCTTCAACCTCATCACTGGCCTGCTCGCGCTGACCGCCGGCGAGGTGCGCTTCCGCGGCGAGTCGGTGGCCGGCCGGCGCTCGCGCGACATCGCGCGCCTCGGCGTCGGCCGCACCTTCCAGCACGTGCGCATGATCCCGACCATGACGGTGCTCGAGAACGTGGCGCTCGGCGCCCACGCGCGCACCGACGTCGGCACGGCGCGCGCCATGCTGCGGCTCGATCGCGCCGAGGAGCGCCGCCTGCTGCGCGAGGCAGAACGCCAGCTCTCGCGCATCGGCATGGCCGCGCAGATGCACGAGCTGGCCGGCAACCTCGCGCTCGGGCCGCAGCGCCTGATGGAGATCGCCCGCGCGCTGGCCACCGACCCGGCGCTGCTGCTGCTCGACGAGCCGGCCGCCGGCCTGCGCCTGAAGGAGAAGCGCTCGCTGGCCGAGGTGCTGCGCCAGCTCAAGGCCGAGGGCATGAGCATCCTGCTGGTCGAGCACGACATGGATCTCGTCATGGGCCTGGTCGACCGCGTCGTGGTGATGGAGTTCGGCACCAAGCTGATCGAAGGCTCGCCCGCCGAGGTGCAGGCCTCGCCGGCGGTGCGCGCGGCGTACCTCGGCACGGAACACTGAATGGCCATGGCTGAAGCGCTGCTCCACGTCCGCGACCTGCACGCCGGCTATGGCCGCGCCGAGGTGCTGCACGGGCTCAACCTGCACGCCGAGGCCGGGCAGGTGATCACCGTGATCGGCCCGAACGGCGCCGGCAAGTCGACGCTGCTCGGCGCGCTGATGGGCGTCATCGGCTCGCGCGGCGAGGTGCGCTACCAGGGCGCGAGTCTGGCCACGCGCACGCTCGAAGAGCGCGTGCAGGACGGCATCGCGCTGGTGCCCGAGCAGCGCGCGCTGTTCGGCTCGATGTCCGTCGAGGACAACCTCATGCTCGGCGCGTGGCGGCGCCTGCGCCGCGGCGAGCGCGCCGCCGACATCGACCTCGAGCAGGTGTTCACGCTGTTCCCGCGGCTGGCCGAGCGGCGCGGCCAGCTGGCCGGCACGCTGTCGGGCGGCGAGCGGCAGATGCTCGCGCTCGGCCGCGCGCTGATGTCGCGGCCGTCGCTGCTGATGCTCGACGAGCCCAGCCTGGGCCTTGCGCCGCTGATCGTGCGCGAGATCTTCAAGACCATCGCCGAACTGCGACGCACCGGCGTGACGATCCTGCTGGTCGAGCAGAACGCGCGCGCCGCGCTCGAGGTGGCCGACCACGGCTACGTCCTCGAGATGGGCGAGATCGTGCTCGAGGGACCGGCCGTCGAGCTGGCGCAGGACCCGCGCGTGGTTGAGACCTACCTCGGCGCGAAGAACGCCCGGGAAGCCTAGCGATGAAGCTCGGCGCGGCGGCCGAGGACGAGGTCTCGCGCCCGCTCGACCACAGCGCGCTCGATGGCGTGCTGGGCTACCAGGTGTCGCTCGCCGACGTGCCGAGCAAGCGGCTGTTCTTCGCGCACATCGGCGAGCCCTTCCGGCTGCGCCCGGTCGAGTATTCGCTGCTCGTGCTGGTGCTGTCCAACGGCAACGACGTCGCGCAAAAGCAGCTCGGGCAGGCGCTCGCCCTGCCCGCGCCCAACCTCACCATCCTGCTCGACAAGCTGGCCGAGCGCGGCCTCGTCGTGCGCGAGCGCAGCGGGGCCGACCGCCGCGTGCAGCACGTGCGCCTGACGCCCAAGGGCGAGAAGCTGGCGCGCGCCGCGCACGCCTGCGTGCCGGCGATGGAGCGCGAGTGGTCGCGCGTCCTCGACGCCGACGAGCGCGCCTTGCTGACGCGGCTGCTGCAGAAGATGGCCGGACGGCTCTGAGCCGACCCGGCCGGGCTTCGTGCGGCAGTGCGCACGAGGCGCCGCTGCGTTGACGTGCGGCAACCGGGCACGCGGTCGCGCCGGGACAATCGCGGCCTGTAGTCGAGTCATGCAACGGGACGCCGGCTGCCGGGCCGGCCGCGCCGTCCGGCGCGCACGGTTCCGCTTTGAGGCAGTGATGTTTCGTACCGCCGTCATCGGCGCAGCGCTGGTCTTCGGCGCCGGCGCGGCAGCCCATGCGGCGCCTTCTACCTTCGATCGATTGCCGTTCGCCGCGACCGAGGCACCGTCGTCGAGGCCCTGGCTGCACGTCGAGGACGACGCGCCGCGCGGCGAGTGGAAGCTGCTCGGGCCAGCGTTCTCGTACCACTTCGAGTCGCACCACGCGCCGGTGCGGCAGGCCGCGCGCTGGCACGAATGTGCGGCGGGCGCCGACGCCGCCGCGCTCGTCGCCGAGGGCTGCTACCTCGCCGTCGACGGCCGCTACTACAAGGTCGACGCCGAGCAGAAGCGCGGCTGGGTGCAGAACAATCCGGCGCTCGGCCTGTCGTGGACGCGCCGCGCCGACGGCCACGCCGTGAGCTGGTCGGCGGGCCTCGTCACCGACAGCTTCGGCCAGCTCGGCGCGATCGGGCTGGCGGCGTACCTGTGGCCGCTGCATGCTGGCGCGCTGCGCGTCGACGCCGGCGTGGCCGGCGGCCTGTGGTACCGCACGCAGGTCGACCAGGGACCGCGCACGGTGGTGCCGGTGGCGATGCCGGTGCTGACGCTCACGCACGCGGCGAGCGGGTTCGGCATCGACGTCGGCCTCGCGCCGCGCTTCACGATCAACGGGCGCGGCAACGTGGTCGATGCGGTGATGCTGCAGACGACGTGGGCGTTCTGAGCCCCGCCGTCGGGTGGCCGCGTCAGACGACCTTGACGCTGATGTCGTAGAGCCCGTCGATGTGGCCGGTCATCACATCGCCGGGCACCACCGGGCCGACGTTTTCCGGCGTGCCCGAATAGATGATGTCCCCGGGGAAGAGCTCGTAGTAGGTCGACAGCCGCGCGACCTGTTCCGCGACGCTCCAGATCATCTTCGCGAGGTCGCTCGACTGCCGGACCTGCCCGTTGACCTTCAGCGAGATGCCGCCCTTGGTGAAGTGGCCGGTCGCCGTCGCGGGGTGCAGGTGGCTCACGACCGCCGCATGGTCGAAGGACTTTCCGATCTCCCACGGTTTCTTCTCGCCGGCCATCTGGTTCTGCAGGTCGCGGCGTGTCATGTCCAGGCCCACGGCGTAGCCGAACACGTGGTCGAGCGCAGCCTCGGCCGGAATGTTGCGGCCGCCCTTGCTCAGCGCCGCCACCAGTTCCACCTCGTGGTGGTAGTTGCGCGTCATCGACGGGTAGGGGTGGTCGATCGTCGTCCGGGCCGGGACGAGCTGCACCGCGTCGGTCGGCTTCTGGAAGAAGAACGGCGGCTCGCGAGTCGGATCGGATCCGCGCTCGATCGCATGCGCCGCGTAGTTGCGGCCGATGCAGTAGATGCGCCGCACCGGAAACACCTCGGACGAGCCGACCACCGGGATGAACGTGCGCTCGACCGCGAACAGCGCTCGCGGCTCGCTCGGCGACGCGACGCCCGGCGCGGCGCAGCCGGCGAGGGCCCCGGCGGCCACCGCGGCGCCGGTCTGCAGCAGTTCGCGCTTGTTCATGGGTCTGGCGGCCATCGTATCTCCATCGCGGTTGGGGTGGCGCCACTGTAGGCCGGCGCGCGCACGGCCGCCTCGGGGCAGACGCCAACGCGTCGGGAGCCGGTCCGACGCGAGGGGCTCCGCGCCGAGCCGCTGCCTATCATGCGCGACGCACGCAGATCGCTCAGCAACGTCAACCGATGGCTGCCTACCCGCACCTCCTCAGCCCCCTGCGGATCGCCGGCGTCACGCTGCCCAACCGCATGGTCATGGGCGCGATGCACACGCGCCTGGAGACGCTCGACCGCCCGCAGGAACGCCTGGCTGCCTTCTACGCGGCCCGGGCCGCCGGCGAGATCGGCCTGATCCTGACCGGCGGGTACGCGCCGGTGCCCGAAGGCGCGATGGACGAGGGCGGCCCGGTGCTGAACCGCCCGGAGCAGCTCGGCGAGCACCGGCAGATCACGTCGGCGGTGAGCCGCGCCGGCGGACGCCTCGTCCTGCAGATCCTGCATGCCGGCCGCTACGCCCGGGTCGCGACCTGCGTTTCGCCCTCGTCCGGCAAGGCGCGCATCAACGCGTTCGCGCCGCGGCCGCTCGCCACCGCCGAGGTCTGGGCGACGGTCGGGAGCTTCGCGCACACCGCCGCGCTGGCCGAAGAAGCCGGCTACGCGGGCGTCGAGATCATGGGCTCCGAGGGCTACCTGATCAACGAGTTCACCGCCGCGATCACGAACCGGCGCGCCGATGAATTCGGCGGCGACTTCGACCGGCGCCTGCGCTTCCCGCTCGAGATCGTGAAGGCGGTCCGCGCAAGCGTCAGCCGCGACTTCATGGTCATCTACCGCATCTCGTCGATCGACCTGATGGAAGGCGGGATGACGGGCGCGGAGGTTGCCGAGTTCGCGCGCCGCGTCGAGCGCGCCGGCGCCGACCTGATCAACACCGGCATAGGCTGGCACGAATCGGCGGTGCCGACGATGGCCGCGCCGGTGCCCCGTGCGGCTTGGCTGGCGGCGATCCGCAACGTCAGGCAGGCGGTGTCGGTCCCCGTCATGGCGTCGAACCGCATCAACACCCCGGACGTCGCCGAGGCGATCCTCGCGGGCGGCGCGGCCGACCTCGTCTCGATGGCCCGTCCGCTGCTCGCCGACCCCGCATTCGCGAGGAAGACGCGGCTCGGCCGCGCCGACGAGATCAACACCTGCATCGCCTGCAACCAGGCTTGCCTCGACTTCATCTTCACCGAGCGCGCCGCCACCTGCCTCGTCAACCCGAAGGCCGCGCGCGAGATTGAGTTCGATGGCCGCAAGGCCGACGTGCCGAAGCGCCTCGCCGTCGTCGGCGGCGGGCCAGCCGGCATGGCGTTCGCGCTCGAGGCGGCGCGGCGTGGGCATGAAGTCACGCTGTTCGAGGCGGCGCCCGAGCTCGGCGGCCAGCTCAACCTGGCCAGGAAGGTACCCGGCAAGCAGGAGTTCGACGAGATGCTGCGCTATTTCCGCGGGGCGCTCGAGCGCGCCAGCGTGGCCGTGCGGCTCGGCACGAAGGCCGGCGCAGACGAACTGGCGGGTGGTGGTTTCGACGAGATCGTGCTGGCGACCGGCGTCGTGCCGCGCCGGCCCGAGATCGAGGGCATCGACCACCCCAAGGTGCTCGGCTACCACGACGTGCTGGCCCGCGGCGCGCCGGTCGGCGCGAGGGTCGCCATCATCGGCGCCGGCGGGATCGGATTCGACGTCGCCGAGTACCTGGTCGGCCATGCGGAGGAGTCTCTCGATCCGCAGGCGTTCATGCAAGCCTGGGGCGTGGATCCTGCGCTGGCCACGCCGGGCGGCCTGGCGCCGTCGACGCGGCACGCGCCGAGGCGGACCGTGCATCTGTTCCAGCGCAAGCCCGGGTCGCCGGGCCGGACGCTGGGCAAGTCGACCGGCTGGATCCTGAAGGCCAGGCTGCGCCGTGCCGGGGTCGAGATGACCTCCGGTGCGAACTACCATGCCATCGACGACCGGGGCCTGCACTACACGGTCAACGGCGAGCGGCGCGTCCTCGACGTCGACAACGTCGTGATCTGCGCCGGCCAGCTTTCCAACCGCGAGCTCCACGCCGAACTCGAGCGTCGCGGGATCCGCGCCCGGCTGATCGGCGGCGCCGACGTGGCCGCCGAGCTCGATGCGTTGCGCGCGATCGACCAGGCGACGCGGCTGGCGGTCTCGCTGTGAGGCCGGCGGCCGCTCACGCTTCGAACGGCAGCCCCACGTAGTTCTCCGCCATCACCGTCGACGCCGCGCGCGAGCCGACCAGGTATTCCAGCTCGGCGGTCTGCAGGCGCCGGCCCATGCCCTCGGACTGGCCGGCGTCGGGAAAGCGGTGCATCAGCGAGGTGAACCACCACGAGAAGCGCGACGCCTTCCACACGCGGCGCAGGCAGCGCGCCGAGTACGCATCGATGCCGGCGTCGCTCTTGTCGGCGTAGTGCTCGATCAGCGCGCGGCTCAGGTAGTGCACGTCGGAGGCCGCCAGGTTCAAGCCCTTGGCTCCGGTCGGCGGCACGATGTGCGCGGCGTCGCCGGCGAGGAACAGCCGCCCGAAGCGCATCGGCTCGGCGACGAAGCTGCGCAGCGGCGCGATGCTCTTCTCGATCGACGGCCCGGTGACGATCGTCTCGGCGGCCTCGCGGTCGAGGCGGCGGCGCAGCTCGTCCCAGAACGCGTCGTCGCTCCACTGCTCGACCTTGTCCTCCAGCGGGCACTGCACGTAGTAGCGCGTGCGCGTCGGCGATCGCATCGAGCACAGCGCGAAGCCGCGCTCGCTGTTCGAATAGATCAGCTCGTGGCTGACCGGCGGCGTGTCGGCCAGGATGCCGAGCCAGCCGAACGGATAGACGCGCTCGAAGGTGCGCAGCGCCGACGCCGGCACGCTGGTGCGGCTCACGCCGTGGTAGCCGTCGCAGCCGGCGATGAAGTCGCAGCGCAGCTCGTGCGTGCGGCCCTCGTGCACGTAGGTGACGCGCGGGGCGTCGCCGTCGAAGCCGTGCAGCGCCACGTCCTTCGCCTCGTACACCGTCTCGCGGCCTTCGGCCTGGCGCGCGTCCATCAGGTCGTGCGTCACTTCGGTCTGGCCGTACACCATGACCTGCTTGCCGCCGGTCAGCGCGTGCAGGTCGATGCGATGCCGCATGCCGTCGAAGCAGAGGTCGTAGCCGCCGTGCACCAGGCCCTCGCGGTGCATGCGCGCGCCGACGCCGGCGGCGTCGAGCAGGTCGACGGTCGTCTGCTCGAGCACGCCGGCGCGGATGCGGCCGAGCACGTAGTCGGCGCTCTGCCGTTCGAGGATGATGTTGTCGACGCCGGCCTTGTGCAGCAGCTGGCCGAGCAGCAGGCCCGACGGGCCCGCGCCGACGATGGCGACCTGGGTGCGCGCGCTGGTCATGTTGCCTCCCCGGGGCCTAGCCCCAGACCTCGGCCGCGGTCTCGACGACGAGCCGCAGCTTGGCGCGCTGCGCCTCGACGGCGATGTTGTTGCCGTGCACCGTGCTCGAAAAGCCGCACTGCGGGCTCAGGGCGAGCTGCTCGAGCGGCGCGTACTTCGCCGCCTCGTCGATGCGGCGCTTGAGGTCGTCCTTCTTCTCCAGCTCCCCGAGCTTGGTGGTGACGAGACCGAGCACGACGATCTTGCCCTTGGGCAGGAAGCGCAGCGGACGGAAGTCGCCCGAGCGCGCGTCGTCGTACTCGAGGAAGAAGCCGTCGATCTTCATCTCGGAGAGCAGCGCCTCGGCCACCGGCTCGTAGCCGCCCTGCGCGGCCCAGGTGCTCTTGAAGTTGCCGCGGCAAAGGTGCATGCACAGCGTCATGCCGTCGGGCTTCCTGGCGACGACGCGGTTGATGAAGGTCGCGTAGCGGTGCGGCAGCTCGTTCGGGTCGTCGCCGCGCGCGCGCGCGGCCTCGCGCATCTTGTCGTCGCACAGGTACGCGAGGTTGGTGTCGTCCATCTGCACGTAGCGGCAGCCGGCGTCGTACAGCGATTTCAGTTCGTCGCCGTAGGCGCGCGCCACGTCCTCGTAGAAGTCGGGCTCGAGCTCCGGGTAGGCCTCGCGGCTGATGCCGGCGCGCCCGCCGCGGAAGTGCAACATGGTCGGCGAGGGGATCGACACCTTCGGCGTCGCGCCCGGCGCCAGCCGGTCGACCTGCGACTTCAGGTATTCGAAGTCGGGCCGCTGGATGTCCTTCGCATGGCGCACCTTGTCGATCACGCGCATCACCGGCGGCGCCAGCTCCTCGCTGCCGTCGGGCTTCTTCACCGTCACCGGGATGTCGGTCTTCACGCCACCGAGCTGCTCGAGGAAATCGATGTGGAAGTAGGTGCGACGGAACTCGCCGTCGGTGATGCTCTTCAGCCCGACGTCTTGCTGGAACTGCACGATCTCGGTGATCGCGCGGTCCTCCACCTCGCGCAGCCGCGCGCGCGTGATCTCGCCCTTGGCGGCCTGCTCGCGCGCGTCGAGCAGGTATTTCGGCCGCAGGAAGCTGCCGACGTGGTCGGCGCGAAACGGGGGCTGGTTACGGGTGGTCATGCTGGGCTCCTTTCGGTATGTTCACCTTGCCATGCTGCATACAAGGCGGGGGCGGTGGAGGGGATTTTCCCTCAGCGGGCCGCCCGGTCGAGCCGGCAGAATCGCCCCGACTGCATACAAGCCGTATTCCAGCCTTGCCCGCCGCGCTCGCCGCCGCCGATGCCGGTCTGTCGCAGACCGTCAAGGCGCAGCTGCGGCTGCGCGAGCTGATCGTCGGCGGCGAGCTGGCGCCCGGCCGGCGCATCGCCGAGCTGACACTGGTCGAGCGGCTGGGCATGTCGCGCACGCCGATCCGCATGGCGCTGGCGCGGCTGCAGGAGGAAGGGCTGCTCGATGCACTGCCCGCCGGCGGCTTCGCGGTGAAGGACTTCTCCGAGGACGACATCCACGACGCGATCGAACTGCGCGGCACGCTCGAAGGGCTGGCCGCGCGGCTGGCCGCCGAGCGCGGCGTCGGCGCCGTGCCGCTGGCCGAGGCGCGCGAATGCCTCGAGGCGATCGACGCGCTGCTGGCTCGGCCGAAGCTCGACGAGGCCGCGTTCGGCCGCTACGTCGCGGCCAACGGCCGGCTGCACGACCTGCTGGCCGAGATGTGTGCGAGCCCCGTCGTGCAGCGCGCGCTGGCGCGCGCCAAGACGCTGCCGTTCGCATCGCCCAACGGCTTCGTCCTCGCCGGCGCGCTCGGCGCTCGCGCGCGCGACTCGCTGGTGGTCGCCCAGGCGCAGCACCGCGCGCTGATCGAGGCGATCGAGCGTCGCGAGGGCGCGCGCGCCGAGTCGCTGATGCGCGAGCACGCGCGCGTGGCGCGGAGCAACCTCGTCGAGGCGCTGCGCAGCCACCGCACGCTGCAGCAGATTCCCGGTGCGCGGCTGATCCGCCGGCGCGCGCGCTGACCTGCTTTCCCACCGACCCAAGGAGACTCGCGATGCTGCACCGACGCACCCTGCTGGCCCTGGCCGCCGCCTTCGCACTGCCCGCGCAGGCCGCGGACACGGTGAAGATCGGGCTGATCCTGCCGATGACCGGCCAGTCGGCCTCGACCGGCCGGCAGATCGACGCCGCGGTCAAGCTGTGGATGGCGCAGCACGGCAACAAGGTCGCCGGCCGCACGGTCGAGGTGATCCTGAAGGACGACGGCGCCGTGCCCGACACGACCAAGCGCCTGGCCCAGGAGCTGATCGTCAACGACCACGTGGCCGTGCTGGCCGGCTTCGGCATCACGCCCACCGCGCTGGCGACCGCGCCGCTGGCCACGCAGAGCAAGACGCCGCTGGTGGTGATGGCCGCGGCCACCAGCAGCATCACCCAGGCGTCGCCGTTCATCGTGCGCACCAGCTTCACCCTGCCGCAGGTCACGGTGGGCATCGCCGACTGGGCGGCGCGCAACAAGATCAAGCGGGTGGTCACGCTGGTGGCCGACTACGGCCCGGGCTTCGACGCCGAGAAGTTCTTCGACAGCCAGTTCCGCCTCGACGGCGGCCAGATCCTCGACAAGCTGCGCACCCCGCTGAAGTCGCCCGACTTCGCGCCGGCGCTGCAGAAGGTGATCGACCTCAAGCCCGACGCGCTGTTCGTGTTCCTGCCCTCGGGGCAGGGCGCGGCGTTCATGAAGCAGTTTGCCGAACGCGGCCTCGACAAGTCGGGCGTCAGGCTGATCGCCACCGGCGACGTGACCGACGACGATCAGCTCAACGACATGGGCGACGTCGCGCTCGGCGTCGTCAACTCGCACCACTACTCGGCGGCACACCCGTCGGCCACCAACAAGAAGTTCGTCGCCGCCTTCGAGGCCGCGAACAAGTTCCGGCCCAACTTCATGGCGGTCGGCGGCTACGACGGCATGCGCGTGATCTACAAGGCGCTCGAGGCCACCAAGGGCGCCGGCGGCCAGGCGCTGCTCGACGCGATGAAGGGCCAGGTGTTCGAGAGCCCGCGCGGCCCGGTGCTGATCGATGCGCAGACCCGCGACATCGTGCAGGACGTGTACATCCGCAAGGTCGAGCGCGTGCCGGCGATGGGCAACCAGCTCTACAACGTCGAGTTCGACGTGATCAAGGCGGTGAAGGACCCGGGCAAGTCGAAGTGACGCCGCGCCGGCGATGCTGACGCTGCTGTTCGACGGCATCGCCTACGGC
>JBLMVT010000351.1:0-15934 GCA_050256835.1 Betaproteobacteria bacterium
CGGCTCGTCCTCGACCACGACCAGCCGGCGGCCCGTCAGGTCGAGGCCGAGGCCGCCCTTGTCCGACAGCGCCGGCGGCTCGGCGCGCGCCGGCCGGCCGGCCGGCAGCTCGAGCGTGAACACGCTGCCGCGGCCGGGCGTCGAACGCAGCGTCAGCGGCGCGTCGAGCAGCGCCGCCAGCCGGCGCACGATCGCCAGACCCAGCCCCAGGCCCTTGCGCTCGTTCGGGCGCAGCGCGGCGTCGTCGGCGACGCGGTAGAACTCCTCGAACACGCGCTCCTGCTCGCGCGCGCCGATGCCCACGCCGGTATCCCAGACCTGCAGCGCCAGCCGCTCGCCGCGCCGGCGGCAGCAGACCAGCACGCTGCCGTCCTCGGTGTAGCGGATGGCGTTGGAGACCAGGTTGCGCAGGATGCGATCGACCAGCAGCGGGTCGGCGAAGGCGTGCTGCGCCCCGCCGCGGAAGGCCAGCCGCAGGCCCTTCTCGAACGCGGTCGGCGCGAAGTGCAGCTCGAGCCGGGTGAACAGCTCGCCGACGCGGAAATGCTCGGGCCGCGCCTCGATGCCGCCGCTGTCGATGCGCGTGATGTCGAGCAGCGCGTTGAACAGGCCTTCGAGCGCGTCGACCGACTCGTTGATGCTGTTGACCAGCTGGGCCGCCTGCTCGTCGGGTGTGCGGCTGCGCAGCGCCTCGGCGAACAGCCCGAGCGCGTGCAGCGGCTGGCGCAGGTCGTGGCTGGCGGCGGCGAAGAACTGCGTCTTGGCGCGGCTGGCGACCTCGGCTGCGCGGCGCGCCGCCTCGGCGTCGGCCTTCTCGCGGCGCAACTGGTCGGCCAGCTGCTCGGTGCGCGCCTTCAGCCGCAGCGTCGACTCGAAGGCGCGCCGGTAGACCACCGACAGCCCGAGCGTCAGCGCGAACAGCAGCGTCATGATGCCGGCCAGCGGCAGGTGGTAGCGGTCGCTGTCGTCGATCGCCACGCGCGCGATCGTCGGCAGCATGCCCAGGCTGATGAAGCCGAGGTAGACCAGCGGCTGCGTGACCAGGAACTGCACGCCGCCGAGCAGGTAGCTGTAGACGACGAGCACCAGCGCGATGAAGTGGAAGGTCGAGCCCAGCCCGTAGAACAGCCACACCGCCGCGCCCCAGCCGGCGGCCGAGGCGAGCGCCACCGCGTTCCAGCCGCGCCGCCAGGCGAGCAGCCGGGGCAGCGGCGCGTCGGCGCCGGGAAAGCGCAGGAACAGCCAGACGCGGCAGGCGAGCTGCAGGAGCATCGCCACCGTCCACGCGCCGAGCGTCGCCGCGTCGGCCAGACCCCAGAACATCGCGGCGATCAGCGCCAGCACGACGGCATTGCTGGCCAGCGCGACCGAGGTCTGCTCGTACAGCGCGCGCACCTGGTCGGCGCTGCAGTCGGGCAGCGCCTCGCGCGCCGCACCGGCACGCCGGGGCCAGGGCAGCGACAGCAGCATGGAGGCGACGGCGCCGGGCGCGCTAGCGGTTCGTCGGCCGCCAGGCCTGGAAGCCCGCGCTGGCCTGCGTCATCTGGCTGACCGCGAGCACCGCCTGAGTGCGCGATTCGACGTTGAGCGCGCGCAGCACCGCGGCGACGTGGTCCTTCACCGTCTCGACCGACAGGCGCAGCTCGCGCGCGATCAGCTTGTTGGGCTTGCCCTGCAGCAGCAGCGCCAGCACGTCGGTCTGGCGCGGAGTGAGGCCGAGCGTGGCGAGCGAGGGCTGCGCGTGCGGATCGCCGGCGTCGGCGGCGCTGCCGACGCGGTGCATGAACGAGGGCACGGTGTCGCCTTCGGAGCGCGGAGGCGGCGCCGCGCCGCGCTCGCCGCCGAGCGTCATCGGCGGCACGTAGATGCCGCCCGACATTACCTGCCGAAGCGCCTCGAACAGCAGCTCGTTGGTCGAGCGCTTGGGCACGAAGCCCATGGCGCCGAGGTCGATGGCGCGAATCACGTCGACGGCGCGGTCCGACCCCGACACGACGACCACCGGCAGCCCCGGCCAGGCGGCGCGGAACTCGGTCAGCACCTCGAAGCCGTCGGCGTCGCCGAGCTGCAGGTCGAGCAGCACGAGGTCGAAGGCGGCATCCTTCTTCAGCGCCTGGCGCGCCGCCTTGGCGCTGTCGACGCCGACCACGGTGACGTCGTCGCCCAGCCCTCGGATCACCGTCTGCAGCGCGGCGAGGATCAGCGGGTGGTCGTCGATGAGCAGGACCTTCATGGCAGGCAGCGGGGCAGCGGATCGTAGTGGGGCCACGTGGGCGGGCGCTTCCCTCTCATGGGGGTCCCTCGCTCCCTAGTCTCGCTAGACATAGCGCCGGCTCAGCGTCTCGGCGATGCAGACTGGCTTGGCGCCGCCCTCGCGCTCGATCGTCGCCTCGACGGCGAGCTGCGCGCCGCCCTCGATCGGCTCCCAGGAAAGCAGCCTGAAGTGGCCGCGCAGCCGGCTGTCGACCGGCACCGGCGCCGGGAAGCGCACGCGGTTCAGGCCGTAGTTGACGCCCATGCGCGTGTCGGCGACCGAGAACGCGCTGGCGAACATCTCGGGCAGCAGCGACAGCGTCAGGTAGCCGTGGGCGATCGTCGTGCCGAACGGCCCGGCCGCGGCGCGCACCGGGTCGACGTGGATCCATTGGTGGTCGCCGGTCGCCTGCGCGAACAGGTCGATGCGGCGCTGGTCGACGCGGATCCACTCGCTGCTGCCCAGCAACTCGCCGACGCGCGTGCGCAGGTCGGCCAGGTGTTCGAACACGGTCATGCGCTTGCCCACTCGCTGGAACGATTCGCGGTATGGTAGCCGCCGCCCATATGGCCGACGTCGTCGTCATCGCCGCGCACCCGCACCTCGAGCACTCGCGCGTCAACCGCGCGCTGCTCGCGGCGGCGTCGGCGCTGCCGGCGCGCTACATCGAGGTGCGCGAGCTGTACGCGCTCTACCCCGACTACCTGATCGATGTCGGCGCCGAGCAGGCACGCCTCGCGCAGGCCCGGCTGGTCGTCTGGCAGCACCCGATCCAGTGGTACGGCATGCCCGCGCTGATGAAGCTCTGGCTCGACGAGGTGTTCGCCTTCGGCTGGGCCTACGGGCCCGGCGGCGAGGCGCTGCGCGGCAAGGACCTGTGGCTGGTGGCGAGCACGGGCGGCACCGAGGCGGCCTACCACCCGTCGGGCTACAACCGCTACTTCTTCGACGCCTTCCTGCCGCCGTACGAGCAGGCCGCCACGCTGTGCGGCATGCGCTTCCCGCCGCCGCTGGTGCTGCACGGTGCGCACCGCGTCGACGACGCGACGCTCGACGCGCATGCCAGGCTCTATGCCTCGCGATTGCTGAGCCACCCACACTGGCCCGAGATCGCGTCGATGGAGGCACCCGAGAAATGCGAGGTGCCGGCCGCCGAGCGGCCGGCCGGCGAGGTACCGGCCGGCGGACGTCCGGCGGGCGACACCTGATGGACCCGAGCGGCTGGCTCACCGGCACGCTGGTCTATCTCGCCGCGGCCGTGCTCGCCGTGCCGCTGGCGCGGCTCGCCGGGCTCGGCTCGATCATCGGCTACCTGGTCGCCGGCATCGTCATCGGGCCCTGGGGCCTGGCGCTCGCCGGCGACGCGCGGGCGACCCTGCACGTGGCCGAGTTCGGCGTCGTGCTGATGCTGTTCGCCGTCGGCCTCGAGCTCGAGCCGCAGCGGCTGTGGGCGCTGCGCCATGCGGTGTTCGGCTGGGGCAGCGTGCAGCTGGTCGCCTCGGCCGCCGTGATCGCCGGCGTGGCGATGGCCTGCGGCGTCGACGCGCGGCTGGCGACGGTCGGCGCGCTCGGGCTGGCGATGTCGTCGACCGCGATCGGGCTCGGCACGCTGGCCGAACGCAACCTCCTCGCCACCACCTCCGGCCAGGCGGTGCTCGGCGTGTCGCTGCTGCAGGACGTGGCGGCGATTCCCGTCCTCGCGCTGGTGCCGCTGCTCGCCGGCTTCGGCCTGCAGGGCGCGGGCTGGTCGGGCGTGATCCGCGGCGCCGCTGTGATCGCGGCGATCGTCGTCGGCGGCCGCCTGCTGCTGCGCCCGGCGCTGCGCTGGATTGCGCGCAGCCGCACGCCGGAGATCTTCACCGCCGCGTCGCTGCTGCTCGTCGTCGCCACCGCGGCGCTGATGCAGGCGGTGGGCCTGTCGATGGCGCTCGGCGCCTTCCTGGCCGGCGTGCTGCTCGCCGAAAGCGAGTACCGGCGCGAACTGGAGACCGACCTCGAGCCGTTCAAGGGCCTGCTGCTGGGCCTGTTCTTCATTGCGGTCGGCATGTCGATCGACTTCGCCGTCGTGCGCTCGCAGCCGCTCGTGCTGGCGGCGATCGTCGCAGGATTCCTGCTCGCCAAGGCCGCGGTGCTGTGGGCGATGGCGCGCGCGATGCCGGTCCCGCGCCCCGAGCGGCCGGTGTTCATCGTGCTGCTGGCGCAGGGCGGCGAGTTCGGCTTCGTCGTCTTCCAGGGCGCCGCGCAGGCCGGCGTGATCGACGCTCCGGTGTCGTCGCTGCTGGTCGCGGCGGTGGCGATCTCGATGCTGGTCACGCCGCTGCTGCTGGCCGCCGCCGACCGCTGGTGGATCCCGCGTCTGGCCGGCGAGCGCGCCGCGCCGAAGGAACTCGACCAGCCGCGGGACGCGCCGATCATCATCGCCGGCTTCGGCCGCTACGGCGGCATCGTCGGCCGGCTGCTGTACGCCAACGGGCTGCGTGCGACGGTACTCGACCACGACGCCGAGCAGGTCGAGGCGGTGCGCCGCTTCGGCTGGCGCGTGCACTACGGCGACGCGACGCGGCTCGACCTGCTGCGCACCGCCGGCGCCGGGCGTGCGCGCGTGTTCGTGCTGGCGATCGACGATGTCGCGCAGAGCCTGGCGGTCGCCAGGCTGGTGCGCGAGCACTTCCCGCAGCTGACGATCGTCGCGCGCGTGCGCAACGTCTCGCACTACTACGCGATGCGCGAGCTGGGCGTCGAGATCATCGAGCGCGAGACGCTCGACTCGGCGCTGATGAGCGCGCGCAGCGTGCTCGCGCTGATGGGCTTCACGCCGCACCAGGCGCGCACGCTGGCGCTGCGCTTTCGCGCCCACACGATCGAGCAGCTCGAGCTGATGCGCCCGCACGCCGGCGACGAGCGCAAGCTGATCGCGCTGTCCAAGCAGGGCCGCCAGCAGCTCGAGGAACTGTTCGCCCAGGAGCGCGCGGCTGCCCGCCGCGGCGGGCAGCCGGCGACGCAAGACCCCGGCGCGGGCTGACCCGCCGCGTGCAAGAGAATGCCCCGATGTTCGACCCTTCGACCGCCGACGTGCGCCGCTTCTTCTGCGAGGCGCGTCGCAAGTCGCGCGAGGCCGCGCCGCTGACCCCGCTGGAGGCGATCGCCGCCGACTGGATCGGCGAACATCCCGAGTACCACGCCGAGCTGGACGACGTCGACGCCGCGCTGGCGCGCCGCTACGACGTCGAGACCGGCCGCACCAATCCCTTCCTGCACCTGTCGATGCACCTGTCGATCAGCGAGCAGGTCTCGATCGACCAGCCGCCGGGCATCCGCCAGGCGTTCGAGCTGCTGGCGGCGCGGCGCGGGTCGGCGCACGCGGCGCAGCACGAGGTGATGGAATGCCTGGGCGAGATGCTGTGGACCGCGCAACGCAGCGGCCAGCCGCCGGACGGCGCCGCCTACATCGACTGCGTGCGCCGGCGCGCGACGCGCTGACGGACGAAGCTCAGCTCAGCAGCCGCACCAGCGCGCCCGGGTGCAGGCCCCAGCCGGCCAGGCCGGCCAGGCCCATCACGAACCCGCTGATCGACGGCACCAGCGCGAGCAGGTACAGCCACCACGACTGCGTGAGCGAGGCGATGGCGAGCATCGAGATCGCGATGGCCAGCAGCGCGTCCGACAGGTCGAACTGGTCGTCGCGGAAGTTGAGCGCGTCGTAGTTCTTCTGGTCCTGCTCGGCCTGGCGGCGCAGTTCGTCCTTCTTCTGCGCCTGGTCGGCGGCCAGCGCCTCGTACTGCGCGATCGCCTCGTGCCACGGCCCCTGCAGCGCCGCCGGCCGGTCCGCTGCCTGCAGGCGCAGCTGCGCGACGGTGGCGCGCGCCAGTTCCTCCCGTTCGTTGCGCGCCTGGTAGTAGTTCCAGTGGTCGAGGCGGTCGGCCTGCGCCTGCTGCATCGCCTGGACGATGTTGTCGTCCTTGATCTTGCAGATGCCGAGGAAGGTCGCGAGCAGCGCGACCGTCGTCGCCACGGCGGGGTTGAGGCGCGAGCGCCTGCGCGGCGCGGGCTCGGCGGCGGCGGGCTCCTCCTCGCCCTCGTCCTCGATCATCTCGAACGGATCGACGTCCATCGTTGCCCCGGGGGTTGAGCCGCGCGCGAGCTTAGCAGCCCGCCGGCCACGCGTTCAGCGCGTGCGGCGCAGCGCGTGACGGATCGCCGGCAGCTCCGGCGACGGCTCGGTGACGCTGGCGTCGAAAGGCTGGCGCGGCTTGCCGACGCCGGCCAGCACGCGCTCGACGTAGGCGCGCGTCTCTTCGTACGGCGGCACGCCGCGGTAGCGCTCGACCGTGCGCTCGCCGGCGTTGTACGCGGCGGCGACGAGCGCCACGTCGCCCTCGAAGTAGGCCAGCAGCCAGCGCAGGTAGGCGAGCCCGCCGCGGATGTTCTGCGCCGGGTCGAAGACATTGCGCACGCGAAAGCGCGCCGCCGTGTCGGGCACGAGCTGCATCAGCCCCCGGGCGTTTTTCGGCGACACCGCGACCGGGTCGAAGTTCGACTCGGCGGCGATGATGGCCAGCGCCAGCGTCGCCGGCACCCGATACTGCGGCGCGATGTCGAGCACCAGTTCGACGATCGGCGCCGGCGCGCCGGCCGGGATGGCGACCGGTGGCTCGGGCTCGTCGGCGACAGCCAGGGGCGGGGGGTCGGGGTCGCGCAGGCAGGCCGGCGATTCGGCCACCGGTTCGCCGACCTGCGCGAGCATGGTCTGCGCCTGCTTCACGCCCTGCTCCGCCGCGGCGCGGAAGAAGAACGCCGCAAGCGCGTCGTCGCGCTGCACGCCGCGCCCGAAGGCGTACATCCAGCCGAGCGCGTACTGCGATTCGGCATCGCCGAGCTTGGCGGCCTGGCAGTAGAGCCCCGCGGCGAGCGCGCCGTCGCGCTCCACGCCGGCGCCGTGCTCGTACGCGCGCGCTTCCTGGCGCAGCGTGGCGATCAGCGTCGAGGCGGGCAGCGGTGCCTCCTGCGCCACCGCGAGGCCGGCCAGCACGGCACAGGCGAGCCCGACCAGGGCATGGTGGCGGGCGGCGCGGCGGGACATCGTCGGCGTGGGATTCAACGGCCGCGGCGGCGGCCGGACGCAGCCAATGTAGTCCCGACGGGACGGCCGTCCACCCCCAGAAAGCGGGTCGGCCGCCGGCCGCGCGTCAGGGCAGGCGCACCCAGCGCAGCTCGAGCACGTCGTTGGGCCACTGCACCGCCTCGATGCCCGGGCGCATGACCCAGTTGTGGTGGCGCCGGTAGAGCGGGACGATCGCCAGCTCGTCGTGCAGCACGCGCAGCGCCTCGCCAACCAGGCGGCGCCGCTGCTCGATGTCGGGCGCGACGCGGATCGCGTCGACCAGCGCGTCGAGCTTCGGGTTCGAGTAGCGCCCGGCGTTGAACGCGCCGGCCTTCAGGCCGTCGTTGCTGCGCACCAGCGAGTTGAGGATGTTCCAGGCATCGGTGCCGGGCGACCAGCCGAACTCGACGAAGCTCGCCGTCGCCTGCGTGAGCTTAGGAAAGAAGATCGACGCCGGCGAGGGCTGGAAGCTCGTGCGGATGCCGACCTTCTCGAGCATCGAGGCGATCGCCTGGCATACCGCCGCGCGCAGCGTGATGTTGACGCAGTCGAGCGTGACCGGAAAGCCGGCCGGGTAGCCGGCGGCGTCGAGCAGCGCGCGCGCCGCCTTCGGGTCGTACGGCGGGCGCGGCTCGAACTCGCCGACGTAGCCGTCGACCAGCGGCGACACGTGCGAGCCGGTCGGCGTGGCCTCGCCGCGCAGCACCTGGCGCGCGATCAGCTCGGTGTCGATGGCGAGCTGCACCGCGCGGCGCACACGCACGTCCTTGAACGGGTTGCGCCCGCTCACGCCGGGCAGCTCGGCGCTGTGCTGGTCGAACGCGAGGTACTGCGTGCCGATGTCGGGCGTCGCCATCACCTTCAGCGTGCCGGCCTGGCGTATGCGCGGCAGGTCCTGGAACGCCGGATCGATGACGAAGTCGACCTGCCCCGAGACGAGCGCCGCGTAGCGCGATGCATCGGAGGCGATCACGCTGTAGATCGCCTCGTCGACGTTGCCGCCGCCCGCGCTCGTGCCGCGCCCCCACCAGGCCGGGTTCGCCTGCAGCAAGGTGCGTGCGTCGGCCTCGTAGCTCGCGAGCCTGAACGGGCCGGTGCCGTTGGCATGGCGAACGGCGTAGGTCTCCTGCTTGGCGTTGTAGTTCTGCGGCCGGACGACGTCGTGCGCCTCGCACCAGGCCTTGCTCATCATCGCGACCAGCCAGAGCTTCTGCGGCAGCACCGCGTCGGGCGCCTCGCTGGTCACGTCGATCGTCAGCGCGTCGACCTTGCGTGCGCCGGTGATGCCCAGCATCTGGTTGGCGCGCTGCGAGGCGCGGTCGAGCGCGCGCTGGATCGAGAACACGGCATCGTCGGCGCCGAACGGCGTGCCGTCGTGGAAGGTGACGTCGGGCCGCAGGCGGAAGCGCCACACCGTCGGTTCGACCTGCTGCCACGACAGCGCGAGCGAAGGCTCGAGCGCGAAGCGCCGGTCGCGGTCGACCAAGCCTTCGTAGATCTGCATCACGACGCGCGACTGGTACAGCAGCGCGAGCGCGTGCGGATCCATCGACTGCGGATCCTGCGCGCTGGCGTAGCGCAAGGTCTTCGCGCCCGCCGCACCGATGCACAGCGCCAGCACGAGCGCGAGCGCCGCGCGCGGGAAGGCGGTCATGACGGATCGCATCGTCGTCTCCTTTCCGGCGCCGGGCAGCGCGAGGGGCACGTGGACCACCTGAACGGGGGTGTCGGCCGAATTGTCGCCCGAGCGCGCCGGCCGACTCAGGGTTACCTCCTAGTACGACATAAGCGGTTGCGCCGTCAACTGTTTCTGCTGCTGGCACCGATTTCGCTTAATGAAGGTACCCGCATTGCGGGCGCGTTCGTCCAGCGAACGAAGCCAAAGGAAGACAATGAACCCGAAACACTTGGCCCCCATCTTGCTTGTCGCGACGTTGTCGCTCGCATCGCCGGCCGCGCTTGCGGGCCTGCAGCTCAATCTCGTCAGTGGCGCCCAGACCGTAACGATCACCGATGGGGGCGCCGGCGACGCGAACCCCGCAGCGGGTGCCGTTACGTTCGTCGGGAGCGTCGGCACGTACAACATCAACGTGACGACCGGCCTCGACTCCGGTGTCCTGGTCTTCCCCGAGATCATGGATCTCAGCAGCGTCGACGTGACCGGAAGCGGTGGCAACCTGCTGATTGGGCTGACCCAGACCGGGCTCAACTTCGGATCGGGTCCCCTGCAAGTCAACGGATTCATCGGTGGCACCAACAGCGGCACGAGCATCGCCTATGCGCTTTACGCCGACGCTGCCGACACCGCATTCGGCATGGGAAGCCTTCTCTTCAGCGGTTCATCTAGCGCTGCCGCGTTCGCCGACTCGGGCGGTTCGTCCTTCACGGATCCGTCGGGCACTTTCTCCCTCTACCAGCGGGTCGAAATCAGTGGCGGTCCGGGCAGCACGAGCTTCGACTTCTCGGCACGAATCCCCGAGCCCGGCACCGCCGCTCTGGCCGGGGCCGCCCTGCTCGCGCTCGGTGCCGTCGCGCGGCGGCGCCCGCAGCGCTCCGAACGGCACTAGCGAGCCGGCAGCGAACCGACGACCCCGCGCACGAACCAGTCCATCGCGAGGATCGCTGCGTCGTCCAGCGCACCGGCGTGCAGCCGCTCGCGACCGGCGCGGTCGAACAGCGGCGCCGCGAACGGCCGCAGCCGTCCATTGACGATCTCGGCCTCGCGCCGGCCCACCAGCGCCGCCGTCGGCGCGCTCACGCGCGGCCCGAACGGCGCCATGCGGATGAAGCCATCGGCAATGCCGCCCCACACAGGACGGTTGGTCCAGCGCCCTGCCAGCACTTCCTCGGCGACGCGCGCGTAGTACCCGCCCCATTCGTGCACGACCGACGTGAGCTGGGTCGTCGGCGCGAAGCCGCGCATGTCGCTCTGGTAGCCGCAGAAGGCGACGCCCTTCGCCTCGGCCGCCTGCGCCACCGCGGGCGAGGCACTGTGGTTCGTGAGCACGTCGGCGCCGCGGCCGACCAGCGCCAGCGCGGCATCGCGCTCGCGCGCCGGGTCGAACCAGGTGTCGAGCCAGAGCACGTGCACCTCGGCGCGCGCGTTCACGGCCCGCATGCCGAGCGCGAACGCGTTGATGCCCTGGATCACCTCGGGTACCGGAAAGCCTGCGACGTAGCCGGCCACGCCGCGCGCGCTGGCCTGGCCGGCGGCCAGCCCCGCGAGGTAGCGCCCCTCGTAGTAGCGCGCGTTGTAGGTGCCGAGGTTGGGCGCGCTCTTGTAGCCGCCGCAGTGCTCGAAGCGGACGTCGGGGAAGTCGGCCGCGACCTTCAGCGCGGGCTCGAGGTAGCCGAAGCTGGTCGCGAAGATCAGCTTGCAGCCCTGGGTCGCCAGGTCGCGCATCACGCGCTCGGCGTCGGCGCCCTCGGGCACCGACTCGACGACCGTCGTCTTCACGCGCGCGCCGAGCGCGCGTTCCATCGCGCGCCGGCCGAGGTCGTGCTGGAAGGTCCAGCCCGCCTCGCCGATCGGGCTGACGTAGACGAAGCCGACGTTCAGCACAGCCGCCTGCGACCACGCCCGGCCTGGGGCGGCCAGCGCGAGGGGCGAGGAGAGGACGAGGGCGCGGCGCACGCGCGAGGGCGCGCCGGCGAGGTTTTGCGACATGGTTGTCCTCGACATGGCCACTGGGACGGATGCCTTGCGCGCCGGTGGCACGGAGCGGGGCAGGCGGTGATTCTAGGCAGCGCGAAATAGTGGCGGCATCGCCCCGTCCCGATCGTCGCAGCGGCCGGCCGAGGGGTTCCAATGCGGCATGGGGCAGGGACGTCGACAGGCACGACCACTTCGCGACTTCGTGGCGGCCGCCGGCCTGGCACTGCTGGCCCTCGGCGCGCGCGCCGGCCCGGCGCTGACGCCGACCGAGACGCTGTGGCTCGACCTCGGCACGCCGGTGCTGCGCGACGCGCTGCGCGAGCCGCTGCCGGTCGACATCGTCGTACAGCCGGCCGCCAAGCCGGGCGACCCGCCGCTGGCGCTCGGCTTCGACGCAGGGCGCTGCAAGCTCGTGCTCAGCATGCGCGGCAACCCCGCGGCCCAGGCGACGCTCGACGCCATCGAGCCCGACCTGCTCGGTCCCGCGGTCGAGGCGATGACCGCGCACGAGATCGGCCACTGCTGGCGCTACGTGCACGACCAGTGGCACCGCGTGCCGGCCGGCTTCGTGGGCACCGGCGCGCCGCCGCTCGGCGATGGCTCGGCGCGCCTCGCGCGGCTGCAGCGCGAGATGGACGAGACGCGGCGCGAGGAGGGCTACGCCGACCTCGTCGGCCTGGCCTGGACCGCACGCCGGAATCCGGCGCTGTACGCCAGGGTGCACGCCTGGCTCACGGCGCTGCGCGGGCGCAAGCCGGCGGCGGGCGGCCACCACGACACGCTCGCCTGGCTGCGCGCGGCCGCGGACCCCGGCGTCTTCGACGCGACGAAGAGCCCGTTCGAGGCGGCGCTGCCGCTCTGGCAGCGCGGCCTGGACGTCGCCGCCACGCCCCCCGACTGATCAGGCCGCGGCGAAGGCCGCGTCGAGCGCCGCGCGCCACGCCGCCTTGCTCTCGGGCGCAGCAAAGCTCGCCTCGAAGCTGTTGGCGGCCAGCGCGTGGGCATGACGCGCGTCGAGCCTGGGCAGCGCCTCGAAGGTGGCGACGTAGTTGTCGGCGACGTAGCCGCCGAAGTAGGCCGGGTCGTCTGAGTTGACGGTGGCGACGAGCCCGGCGTCGAGCAGCGCGGCCAGCGGATGCTCGGCGAGCGACGGCACGACGCACAGCTTGAGGTTGGACAGCGGGCACACCGTGAGCGGCACGCGCTCGCGTGCCAGCCGCGCGACGAGCGCCGGGTCCTCGAGGCAGCGCACGCCGTGGTCGATGCGCTCGGCCTGCAGCACGTCGAGCGCGCTCGCGATGTACTCGGGCGGCCCTTCCTCGCCGGCGTGCGCGACCGCGTGCAGGCCGAGCACGCGTGCCTTCGCGAACACGCGCGCGAACTTCTCCGGCGGGTGGCCGCGCTCGCTGCTGTCGAGCCCGACGCCGATGAACCTGTCGCGGTACGGCAGCGCCTCCTCGAGCGTGGCCAGCGCGGCGTCCTCGCTCAGGTGGCGCAGGAAGCACAGGATCAGCTCGCTGGTGAGGCCCAGCTCGCGCTCGGCCGCGCGCCGCGCGCGCGTCAGGCCGTCGATCACGGCGCCGATCGGCACGTCGCGCTCGGTGTGCGTCTGCGGGTCGAAGAACAGCTCGGCGTGGACCACGTGGTCGGCGGCGGCGCGGCGGAAGTACGCCATCGCCATCTCGAAGAAGTCGTCCTCCTTCAGCAGCACGCTGGCACCGGCGTAGTAGATGTCGAGGAAGCTCTGCAGGTCGGTGAACGCGTAGGCCGCGCGCAGCGCCTCGACACTCGGGTAGGCGAGCTTCACGCCGTTGCGCTCGGCCAGTTCGAAGATCAGCTCCGGCTCGAGCGAGCCCTCGATGTGGATGTGCAGCTCGGCCTTGGGCATGGCGCGCAGCAGCGCGGGCAGGCGCGAGCGGGGGATGGCGGCGAGGTCGGGGGTCGGCATGGCGGGTCGAAGGGTGGTCGACCCGCCTAAGCTAGCACGCCCGACGCAGGCTCAGTGGTTGGCCGCCGGCAGCGGGGCCGGCGGGTTGGTCGTGTTCAGGCAGAGCGGGTGGCCGAAGCCGCCCGCGCTGACGCCGGTGCCGCCATTCGGGTTCGGCGTGATGTCGTAGACGATGTTGTCGGGGTGCGCCGCATCGCCGCTGACGCCGCCGACGCCGGCGAGGTTGTCGAAACCCAGGTTGGCGCGCACGCGCCAGCCGATCATGTGATCGGCGCACGAGGTGTCCCCGCTGACGCCCACGGCGCCGACGACCTTGTGGTTCGCGTTGTAGAGCGCGAGGCCGCCGCCGAACACGTTCACCCCTCCGGGCTTCTTGCCGACCATGAAGTCGTTGGCCGTGCCGTTGTTCGCCGAATTGCCGCCGTAGGCCACGTCCGGATTCACCGGGTTGCTGTGCTGCAGCCCGTACAGGCTGCCGCCGGGCTGCACCGCCGAATAGAGATTCGCCGTCGACAGCGCCAGCCCGTCCAGGCTGAACGCGTTGGCGGTGTTGGCCTTCTGGGCCGAAATGACGCGGCTGCCAGGCCACTGCGCGCCGCGGTCGCTGCCCGAGAACGCGACGGCGCAGACGACGCCATCGCGGTCGACGAGCGTGGCCCACATCTGGAAGTCCAGGCCGCTCGATTCTGTTGCGACCGCGGCGACCAGCGCATTCTTCAAGGTCGTCCAGTTCGGCAAGCTCGCGCAGTCCGCATGTGCCAGGCCCGCTCCCATCGTCAGCGCGGCGGCGGCCGCGCACTGGTGAAGTCGCATCGACATAGAGCCTCCTCGAGTAACGCCGGACGGATTGAGTCACCTCCGCGCGAAAGACGCTCCGGCTGTGTCCAAGACGCGCGGCGGCCGAGCCGGGTGCGAGCGCTCGACCGAGCGGCCACACCGGGCGATCGCGAATCTAGGCTTCGGCCGCCGAGAGGTCTTGATTCAAATTGGGGACGCGCGACACCAAGACCTAGGGTTGAAAAGCACGAAAGGCCGCCGCGCCCGCAGGCGTCGGCGGCCCCTCAGGAGGCGAAGAGTGGGCGGCTACTTGCCCGTCGGCACCGTCCCTTCCACGCCCTTGACGAAGAAGTTGATGCCGCCGAGGAACTTGTCGTCGGCGACGGCGCCCTTGGCCAGGACTTCCTTGCCGTCGTTGCTCGTGATCGGGCCCTTCCAGATCACGTAGCTGCCGTCCTTCAAGCCGGCCTTGACCTTCTCGACCTTCTCCTTCACGTCGGCCGGCACCTTGTCGGAGATCGACACCAGGTCGATCGCGCCTTCCTTCACGCCCCACCACGAGCGCTGGTTGCCGTGCCACTTGCCGTCGAGCACGTCGCGCACGGTCTTGATGTAGTACGGGCCCCAGTTGATGACCGCCGAGGCGAGGTGCGCGTCGGGCGCGTAGGCCTTCATGTCGCTGTCCCAACCGAAGGCGTACTTGCCGTTCTTGCCCGCGGTCTGCAGCACCGCGCTCGAGTCGGTGTTCTGCATCAGCACGTCGGCGCCGCCGTTGATCAGGCTCTGCGCGGCCTCGGTCTCCTTGGGCGGGTCGAACCATTCGTTGACCCACACGACCTTGGTCCTGATCTTCGGGTTGACGCTCTGCGCGCCGAGCGTGAACGAGTTGATGTTGCGGATCACCTCGGGGATCGGGATCGAGCCGACGACCCCGAGCGTGTTCGTCTTGGTCATGCCGCCCGCCACCACGCCGGCCATGTACGCGCCCTCGTAGGTGCGGCTGTCGTAGGTGTTCATGTTCGGCGCCGTCTTGTAGCCGGTGGCGTGCTCGAACTTCACGTCGGGCGTGTCGGCAGCGACCTTCAGCATCGGCTCCATGTAGCCGAAGGTCGTGCCGAAGATCAGCTGGTTGCCCTGGCCGGCCATGTCGCGGAACACGCGCTCGGCGTCGGCGCCCTCGGGCACCTTCTCGACGAAGCTGGTCTGCACCTTGGCGCCGAACTCGGCCTCGACCGCCTTGCGGCCGCGGTCGTGCGCGTAGGTCCAGCCGCCGTCGCCGACCGGGCCGACATAGGCGAAGGCGATCTTCAGCGGGCCGGCGGCCGAGGCGGCCGCGCTCGGCGCCGACGCGGCGGGCGCACTCGCCGCGGACGGCGCGGCCTCTTCCTTCTTGCCGCAGCCGGCGAGCGCCGCGGCCGCGGCCAGGGCGCCCCAGCCGGCGAGCTTGAGCAGCGAGCGCTTCGAGTCGATGTGCTTCATGGGATCTCCAGGTTGTGCGGGGTTCTTGGTGGCGCCCGGTCGGCGCGCGCGGCGGATTATCAGACCCCTGGGAAGAACGGCTTGCCGAGCGAGGCCGGCATGTTGACGCGGATCCAGGTCGCGTTGCGCGAGATCAGCACCAGCACGACGATGGTCGCCACGTAGGGCAGCATCGACAGCATCTGGCTCGGCACCTGCACGCCCTGGCCCTGCAGCTGGAACTGCAGCATCGTCACGCCGCCGAACAGGTACGCGCCGAGCAGCACGCGCGTCGGCCGCCAGGTCGCGAAGGTCGTCAGCGCCAGCGCGATCCAGCCCTTGCCGGCGACCATGCCCTCGACCCACAGCGGCGTGTAGATGACCGAGAGATAGGCGCCGGCGACGCCGCACAGCGCGCCGCCGACGACGACCGCGAACAGCCGGATGCGCCGCACCGGGTAGCCGAGCGCGTGCGCCGACTCGGGCGACTCGCCGACCGCGCGCAGCACCAGCCCGGCGCGCGAGCGGTAGAGGAACCAGGCCAGGGCGAAGGCGAGCGCGATCGCCAGGTAGACCATCGGGTGCTGGCGGAACAGCGCCGGACCGACGAAGGGAATGTCGGCCAACCCCGGGATCTCGAAGTGCGGCCGCGGGCCGAGCTTCTCCTGCGTGTAGCGGATGCCGGCGAAGGCCGAGAAGCCGGTGCCGAACAGGCTGAGCGCCAGGCCGGTGGCGTACTGG
>JBLMVT010000352.1:0-2763 GCA_050256835.1 Betaproteobacteria bacterium
CCTCGGCGGCGCCGGTCGCGCCGTCGGACGCCGCGCGCTCGAAAGCCACCGCGAACGCGGCCAGGCTGGGCTTGACGCCGACCCCGCCGCGCTCGATCGTCGCCTCGAAGGCGCGGCGCGGAAACGGCAGCGCGCCGGTGCCTGCCAGCGCGCCGAACAGCACCGCGCTGATCACGCTGCCGGCGTCCTCGGCGGCGCGCGCCATGTCGAAGCGCACGAAGCGGCGCGCTGCACGCGCGGCGTGCACGAGCAGGTTGTCGGCATCGACGCGCCCGTCGCCCGGCGCCATCTTCTCGGCGATCGAAAAGACGCGGTGCGTCGAGGCGACGAGCGTGGTGCGCTCGGGCGTGACCAGCCCGCGCTGCACCGCGCGGCCGGCCTCCATCAGCTCGCTGGCGAGCACGATGTCGACGTCGCCGGGCAGCGGCATCAGTGCCAGCACCGGCATCGCGCCGTCGCGCTCGGCCGCCGCGCGCGGGAACAGCTCGACGTAGTAGATCGTCGCGCCGGTGCGCTGCGCCACGCCGGGCACCGAGGTCGTCTGCCCGAGCCAGCCCTCGTGCTCGCCGAGGTCGACGATCCAGTCGGCCAGCACGCCCCCGCCCTCGCCGCCCATGGCGAGGATCGCGATCTTGATCGGCTGGGGGGCGATCATCGGTGGGAGATCGGAATCCATTCAGCGCGGTCAGAACGCGTATCGCTCGCGCCGCTTCGCCTCGCGCCGCTGCAGCGCGCCGATCACCGCCTGACGCAGGCCTTGGCGCCAGCGGTCCCAGCGCGTCGGGTTGCTGACGATCTGCGCCTTGTAGAACGACGGGCACAGCACGGCGGCGTGCGACACCTCGCCACACAGGCCGCAGCCGACGCACGAGTCGAGCACGGTGGTGATCGGGTCGGTGCGCAGCGGATCGGGGTTGGGCGCGATCGTCAGCGACGGGCAGCCCGACAGGCGGATGCACGAATGGTCGCCGGTGCAGGTGTCGGGGTCGACGCCGAAGCGCTCGCGCACCACTCGCTTGCCCTCGGCCAGCGACTTCTTCACCAGCGGCTTCTCGCGCCGCTGGCGGTTGAGCATGCATTCGGACTGCGCCACCAGCACCTTCGGGCCTGGCTGCTTGGTCGTCAGCGCCTCCTTCAGCGCGGCCGCCATGCCGGCCACGTCGTAGGTGCGGCGCACCGTCTTCACCCATTCGACGCCGACCCCGTGCACCGCGTTCTCGATCGCGTGGCCGGTGCTGCGCGTCGGGTTGGCGGCCGCCGACGACAGCACGTCCTGGCCGCCGGTGGCCGAGGTGTAGCTGTTGTCGACGACGATGGTGAGCGCGTCGCTCTTGTTGAACACCGCGTTGGCGATGCCGCTGGTCAGCCCGTTGTGCCAGAAGCCACCGTCGCCCATCACGGCGATCGGCCGCTTGCCGGCGCCGCCGCCGCCGAACGCGGCCGCGCCGGCCGCGCCCAGGCCGTAGCCCATCGTCGTGTTGCCCAGGTCGAACGGCGGCAGGATCGAGAACAGGTGGCAGCCGATGTCGGCGCTGACGTGCTGCGGGCCGAGCTCGCGCTCGACCAGCTTCATCGCGGTGAAGATCGGCCGCTCGGGGCAGCCGGTGCAGAAGCCCGGCGGTCGCGCCTTGACGTCGTCGGCCAGCGGTTTCAGCGGGATCACCTTCGGTGCCGCGGGCACGACGATCGGCTCGCTCCTGGCCAGCCGCCCGTAGCGCTCGAGGAAGCCGCGCACGCCGGCCAGCAGCGCGGCAGCCGTGTACTCGCCGGCGGCCGGCAGCAGGTCCTTGCCGTGCAGCGCGGTCGCCGAGCCGGCGGTGCGCAGGATCGCCGCGATGTTCTGCTCGATGTAGTTGGGCTGGCCTTCCTCGACCAGCAGCACCGCGCGCCTGCCCTCGCAGAAGCGCAGCACCTCGGCGTCGACCACCGGGTAGGCGACGTTCATCACGTAGAGCGGCAGCTCGCTGCGACCGTAGACGTCGGCGACGCCCAGGCGTTCGAGCACGCGCGCCAGCGTGTTGTAGTTGCCGCCCTGCACGATGACGCCGAGGTCGCCCTCGCCCGCGAAGAACTCGTTCAGGCCGTGCTGCTGGATGAACGCGATCGCGGCGGGCCAGCGCTCGCGCACCTTCTCCTGCTCGTGCACGAAGCTGGCCGGGGGCAGCACGATGCGCGCGGTGTCGCGGCGCGGCGCGGCCAGCGCCTGCCCGATCGTGAACGCCGGCCGGACGTTGTCCTCGCAGACGAACTCGCCGTGCACGTGGCAGGCGCGGATGCGCAGCTCGAGCATCACCGGCGTGCGCGTTGCCTCCGACAGCGCGAAGCCCTGCTTCACCGCGCGGACGATCGACGGCAGGTTGGGCCGCGGGTCGAGCAGCCAGATCTGCGACTTCATCGCGAAGGCGTGGCTGCGCTCCTGCATGATCGACGAGCCCTCGCCGTAGTCCTCTCCGACGATGACGAGCGCGCCGCCGGTCACGCCGCCCGAGGCGAGGTTGGCGAGCGCGTCGGCGGCGACGTTGGTGCCGACGGTCGACTTGAACGTGACGGCGCCGCGCAGCGGGTAGTTGACCGAGGCCGCTAGCGTCGCGGCCGCGGTGGCCTCGTTGGCGCTGTTCTCGAAGCGGATGCCGTGCTCGGCAAGGATGTCCTGCGCGTCGGCGAGCACGTCCATCAGGTGGCTGATCGGCGCGCCCTGGTAGCCGGCGACGTAGGCCACGCCCGATTCGAGCAGCGCCTTGGTGACGGCCAGGATGCCCTCGC
>JBLMVT010000353.1:0-27339 GCA_050256835.1 Betaproteobacteria bacterium
TCGATGCGCTCGCCTCGGCGATCAAGATGGCGCGCTCCGGCCTGGGCAAGCCCGACAAGCCGATCGGCTCGTTCCTGTTCAGCGGACCGACCGGCGTCGGCAAGACCGAGGTGGCGCGCCAGCTCGCCTACGTGCTCGGCATCGAGCTGATCCGCTTCGACATGAGCGAGTACATGGAGCGCCACGCGGTCAGCCGACTGATCGGCGCCCCGCCGGGCTACGTCGGGTTCGACCAGGGCGGCCTGCTCACCGAGGCGATCAGCAAGAAGCCGCACGCGGTGCTGCTGCTCGACGAGATCGAGAAGGCGCACCCGGACGTCTTCAACGTGCTGCTGCAGGTGATGGACCACGGCACGCTGACCGACAACAACGGGCGCAAGGCCGACTTCCGCAACGTCATCATCATCATGACGACGAACGCGGGCGCGGAGTCGCTGAACAAGGCGACGATCGGTTTCACCAACGCGCGCGAACAGGGCGACGAGATGGTCGACATCAAGCGCCTGTTCACGCCCGAGTTCCGCAACCGGCTCGACGCGATCGTCAGCTTCCGCGCGCTCGACGAGGAGATCATCCTGCGCGTGGTCGACAAGTTCCTGCTCCAGCTCGAGAGCCAGCTCGCCGAGAAGAAGGTCGAGGTCACCTTCACCGACGCGCTGCGCCAGCACCTGGCGAAGAAGGGCTTCGACCCGCTGATGGGCGCACGACCGATGCAGCGGCTGATACAGGACACGATCCGCCGCGCGCTGGCCGACGAGCTGCTGTTCGGGCGGCTGGTCGACGGCGGGCGCCTGACGGTCGATGTCGATGCCGAAGGGCAACCCGTGCTCGACATCCAGCCCAGCCGCAAGAGCGACAAACCCAAGGCCGAGGCCACGGCGTAACGGCCGCGCCGGCGAGTTGCACGAGGGGGCCGACGGCCCCCTTTTTCATGGCGCGCCCGCGGCGGCGGGGTCCTGCCCGAAGAAGTCGCGAAGCAGCGCGTACAGCGAGGCGTGGCTGGCGCGCATCGCCTGCGGCGAGACGAAGAACGACTCGACGGCGACGGCGAAGAACTCGTCGGGGCTCTGCGCACCATACGGATCGAGCACCGTGCCGCGGCCGACCGAGACGCGGCGCTCGTGACGCCGGAAGTGCGACTCGAGGATCGCCCGCCAGCGCTCGCGCTCGGCCGCGCCGGCCAGCGGTGGCATGCCGTCGGCGACGCCGTCGCGCATGTCGATGACGTGGGCGAACTCGTGAATCACGACGTTGTAGCCCCAGTCGGCGCTTGCGCCCGCGTCGGCCACGTCGCGCCACGAGAGCATCATCGGGCCGCCGTGCATCGCCTCGCCGGTCAGCGTCTCGTCGTACTCGTGGACGACGCCGTCCTCGTCCATCACCTCGCGCCGCGCGACGACTTCGTCCGGATGGACCACGATGCCGACGAAGCCGTCGTACCAGTGCAGACCCAGCCGCAGCACCGGCAGGCAGGCCTGCGCAGCGATCGCCGCCGCGATCTCGTCGTCGACCTCGAGCCCCTGCGCGCCGTGGAACTCCTTGGCCGCGAGGAACAGTGTCGCGAGCCGTCGCAATTCCTCGCGGTCGGCCTCATCGAGGCGCGCCAGGAACGGATAGCGCTGCAGCGTGAGCTGCCACAGCGGATCGGGAATCGGCCGCCGGGCGAGCGTGCGCGCCTCGCGCCAGCGGCGCCAGTGCCCGATGATCATGCGGTGCGAGGTCCCGCTCGCGTCGGCGCGAGGCGTACGAACCCGCGCTCGTCCAGGCGCAGCACCTCGGCGCGCGGCGCCTCGTGGTCCAGGTCCCAGTCGCTCAGCACGTGGCGGACGCGCCCCGCCGCCAGCGCCTCGCTGCGCGGCCGATGGGTGTGCCCGTGCACCAGCACCGCAGCGCCGGCGGCGTCCAGGCAGCGCAGCGTGGCGGGCACGTCGAGGTCGGGCCAGGCGCCGGCGTCGAGTTGCCGCTTGCGCTGCTCGCTGGCATCGCGCAGCCCGCGGGCGAGGGCGCGCCGATCGGCGAGCGATCGAGCGAGGAAGTCGGCCTGCCACGCGGCGCCGCGCACCTCAGCGCGAAAGCGCTGGTAGTCGACGTCGTCCAGGCACAGCGCATCGCCGTGGCTGAGCAGCACGCGCCGCCCGAAGGCGACGAGCAGCGTCGGGTCGCGCAGCTCGAACAGGCCGGCCGACGCGCGCAGTGCCGCTCCGGCGAGGAAGTCGCGGTTGCCGACCATGTAGCCGACGGCGCACCGGCGCGCCGCGGCGGCGAGCAGGGCGACGCAGCGGCCCTCGAATTCGCCCTCGCGCGCATCGTCGCCGACCCAGACCTCGAACAGGTCGCCGAGGATCAGCACCGCGTCGGCGGCGGTAGAGGCGAGATAGGCCGCGAACGCGTCGACGGTGCGCGGCGTGTCGGCAGCGAGGTGCAGGTCGGAGACGAAGTCGATCGTGCGCCACGCTGCCGGCGCGACCAGCTCGCGCGGCGCCGCCAGCGGGGCGCCCGGCGTCGCCGGCGACATCGCGTCCTCGCCGGCGTTCAGGCGATCTCGGTCGCCTGGAGGATCACCACGTCGTCGAGCGGCACGTCGCCGTGGCCGGCGCGCGATCCGGTCTTCACGCCTTCGATCGCGTCGACGACGTCGTTGCCGGCGACGACCTTGCCGAACACCGCATAGCCCCAGCCCTGCGGCGTCGGCGCGGAGTGGTCGAGGAAGGCGTTGTCGGCCGTGTTGATGAAGAACTGCGCGGTGGCCGAATGCGGCGACGGCGTGCGCGCCATCGCCAGCGTGTAGTGCCGGTTCTTCAGGCCGTTGTTCGCCTCGTTGGTGATCGGCGCCTCGGTCGGCTTCTGCCGCATTCCCGGCTCGAAGCCGCCGCCCTGCACCATGAAGCCCTTGATGACGCGATGGAACAGGGTGCCGTCGTAATGGCCCTTGCGTACGTAGGCGAGGAAGTTGCGGGTCGATTCCGGCGCGGCCTGTGCCTCGAGCTCGACGGTGATGTCGCCGCGGTTGGTCTTCAGCAGAACCTTGCTCATCTCATTTCTCCGTCAGGCTGGCCTTGTCGATCGTCACCGGCTTGAGCGGCACGTCCTGGTACGGCCCCTTGCTGCCGGTCGGCACGGCGCGGATCTTGTCGACCACGTCCATGCCGGACACCACCTTGCCGAACACGGCGTAGCCGTTGCCGTCGCGCGCGTTGGCGGCGTCGAGGAAGGCGTTGTCCTTGACGTTGATGAAGAACTGCGCGGTCGCCGAATTCGGATCGGCGGTGCGCGCCATGGCGACGCTGCCGCGCACGTTGGACAGCCCGTTGCGGCTTTCCAGCGGGATCGGCGCGCGCGTCGGCTTCTCCTTCAGGTCGGCCGTCATGCCGCCGCCCTGAATCATGAAGTTCTCGATCACGCGGTGGAACACCGTGCCGTCGTAGTGCCCGGCCTTCACGTACTGGACGAAGTTGTCGACCGTCTTCGGTGCCTTGGTGGCGTCGAGATGGATCACGATGTCGCCCATGCTGGTGGCCAGCTTGACGGACTGCGCCGCGGCGGCAAGCGGCAGTGCCGCGGCGAGGGCGAAGGCGGCGCTCCAGGAAAGCAATCGACGGGTCATCGGCGGGGACTCCTTGGCATCACGGGTCAGGACGGTGGTCGGGGCGCGGCGGCGGTGCGGCCTTGCGTGCGCGCGAGCAGTTCGCGGATCAGCGCGAGCTTGGGTGCGGCGGTGCCGTGCGAAGGGTCGAGCTGCAGCGCGCGCGCGTACGACTGCGCCGCCAGCGCGGCGTTCACGTCGCCGAGGTTCTCGTGGGCGACGGCGTAGCCGGGGTTGTCGCGGATTGCCGACTCCAGCGCGGCGCGCGCCTGCCCGTACTCCCCGCGCGCCGTGAGCAGCACGGCGAGGTTGTTGTACGGTTCGGCCAAGGCCGGGTAGTCCTGCGTGAGCCGCGTGTAGACGTCGATCGCCTCATCGGCGCGGCCGAGGTCGGCCAGCATGACGCCTTTCTGGAAACGCATGGCGGCGTCGTTCGGCCTGCCGGCGAGGAAGCGGTCGGCCCGCGCCAGCGCCTGCACCGTCTGGCCTTCGGCGAACAGCTTCGCCACCTCGTCGACCTCGTCAGCGCGCGCCGGCCCGGCCGCCGAAAGCACGGTCAGGCAAAGCAGCAGGACGCTCGGCGAGGGCAGGCGCAGCAGGTGCATCGATGGTTGGCCGCGCGGGCGCACGGCGCGGCGCGGAAGGCGGGTCGGCGAGCGCTCGGCGCGCGACCCTCCCGCTATACTGGCCCGATTGTACGTCCGTGGTCCTGCGAGAGTTGCCTCATGGGGTGCGGGCCACCGCGGGAGTCGTCGGCGCTTCCGCATCCATCGTTCATGACACTGCGCATCTACAACACGTTGTCGCGCGAGCTGGAACAGTTCGTGCCGCTCGAGCCTGGCCACGTGCGGATGTACGTCTGCGGCATGACGATCTACGATCTGTGCCACGTCGGCCACGCGCGCATGATGATGGCCTTCGACGTCGTCTACCGCTGGCTGCGCACGCTCGGCTGGCGCGTCACGTACGTGCGCAACATCACCGATATCGACGACAAGATCATCCGCCGCGCGGTCGAGCGCGGCATGCCGATCCGCGCGCTGACCGACGAGATGATCGCCGCGATGCACCGCGACATCGGCGCGCTGGGGATCGAGCGGCCGACGCACGAGCCGCGCGCCACCGACTACGTGTCGCAGATGCTGTCGATGATCGGCACGCTCGAGACGAAGGGGCTGGCCTACCGCTCGGACGGAGGCGACGTCAACTTCGCGGTGCGCAAGTTCCCCGGCTACGCCAAGCTGTCGGGCAAGTCGCTCGACGAGCTGCGCGCGGGCGAGCGCGTGGCCGTGCTCGAGGGCAAGCAGGACCCGCTCGACTTCGTGCTGTGGAAGGCCGCCAAGCCGGACGAGCCGGCCGATGCCCGCTACGACTCGCCCTACGGCCCGGGCCGTCCGGGCTGGCACATCGAGTGCTCGGCGATGGCCTGCGCGCTGCTCGGCGAGACCTTCGACCTGCACGGCGGCGGCATGGACCTGCAGTTTCCCCACCACGAGAACGAGATCGCGCAGAGCGAGGGCGCGAGCGGCAAGCCTTTCGTCAGGGTCTGGGTGCACAACGGCTTCCTCAACGTCGACAACGAGAAGATGTCGAAGTCGCTGGGCAACTTCTTCACGCTGCGCGACGTGCTGCAGCGCTACGACGGCGAGACGCTGCGCTTCTTCATGCTGCGCACCCACTATCGCAGTCCGTTCAACTTCAGCGACGCGCATCTCGACGACGCGCGCAGCGCACTGCGCCGGCTCTACACCGCGCTCGACGGTGCGGGGCTGGGTGACGAGCCGGCCGGCGACCTCGACTGGAACGAGCCGCCCGCCGCGGCGTTTCGCGCCGCGATGAACGACGACTTCAACACGCCCGGCGCGGTCGCGGTGCTGTTCGAGCTGGCTGCCGAGGCCAATCGCGGCGCGCGCGCCGCGGCGCGCCTGCTCAAGCAGCTCGGCGGCACGCTGGGCGTGCTGCAGCAGCCGCCGCGCGCCTTCCTTCAGTCAGGCAGCACGCTCGACGAAGCGACGATCGCCGAACGCATTGCCGCCCGTGCCGCTGCCAAGCGCGCACGCGACTTCGCGCTCGCCGACCGCATCCGTGCCGAGCTGCTCGGGCAGGGCGTCGTGCTGCAGGACTCGCCGTCGGGCACGACCTGGGTCAAGGCGTGACGGGCGACTTGGTTCCCGACTACTGGGATGACGCGTGCCGTCACCTCGCCCGGCGCGACCGGGTGATGCGCAAGCTGATTCCTCAGTTCGGCGAGGCGCGCCTGCAAAGCCGCGGCGACGCCTTCACCACGCTGGCGCGCTCGATCGTCGGCCAGCAGATTTCCGTCAAGGCGGCGCAGTCGGTCTGGGACCGTTTCGCCGCGCTGCTCGAAGGCCCGAGCACGCGGCTGCGTCCGACCGAGGTGCTGGCGCTCGACGCCCCGAGCATGCGCGAAGCCGGCCTTTCGGCGCGCAAGGTCGAATACCTGAAGGACCTTGCGCGCCACTTCGACGAAGGCACGGTGCACGTGCGCCAGTGGCAGCACATGGACGACGAGGCGATCGTCGAGGAACTGGTCGCCATCCGCGGCATCGGCCGCTGGACGGCCGAGATGTTCCTCATCTTCCACCTCATGCGGCCGAACGTGCTGCCGCTCGACGACCTCGGCCTGCTCAAGGGCATCAGCCTGAGCTACTTCAGCGGCGAGCCGGTGTCGCGCGCGGAGGCCCGCGAAGTCGGCGACGCCTGGGCACCGTACCGCTCGGTCGCCACCTGGTACATCTGGCGCAGCCTCGACCCGCTGCCCGTCGATTACTGAACGCGAGGGACACCATGAGCAAGCGCCACTTCCTCGAGTTCGAGCAGCCGATCGCCGAGCTCGAGACCAAGATCGAGGAGCTGCGCTACGTGCAGAACGAGTCGGCGGTCGACATCTCCGAGGAGATCGATCGCCTCTCGAAGAAGAGCCTGCAGCTGACCAAGGATGTCTATTCCAGCCTGTCGCCCTGGCAGGTGACCCAGATCGCGCGCCACCCGCAGCGGCCGTACACGCTCGACTACGTCGGCGAGATCTTCACCGACTTCCAGGAGCTGCACGGCGACCGCGCCTACGCCGACGACCAGTCGATCGTCGGCGGGCTGGCGCGCTTCAACGGGCAGGCGTGCATGGTGCTCGGGCACCAGAAGGGTCGCGACACCAAGGAGCGCGCGGCGCGCAATTTCGGCATGGCGCGGCCAGAGGGTTACCGCAAGGCGCTGCGCCTGATGAAGCTCGCCGAGAAGTTCGGCCTGCCGCTGTTCACGTTCGTCGACACCCCGGGCGCCTACCCGGGGATCGGCGCCGAGGAGCGCGGCCAGAGCGAGGCGATCGGCCGCAACATCTTCGAGCTGGCCCAGCTCGAGGTGCCGGTCATCGCGACGATCATCGGCGAAGGCGGCTCGGGCGGCGCGTTGGCCATCAGCGTTGGCGACCAGGTTCTGATGCTGCAGTACGCCGTGTACTCGGTGATCTCGCCCGAAGGCTGCGCCTCGATCCTGTGGAAGACCTCCGAGCGGGCGGCCGACGCTGCCGAGGCGCTGGGCATCACGGCGCACCGGCTGAAGGCGCTCGGCCTGATCGACAAGATCGTCAACGAGCCGGTCGGCGGCGCGCATCGCGACCCCAAGCAGATGTGCGCCTACCTCAAGCGCGCGCTGAACGACGCGTTGCGGCACGTCGCCGGGCTGTCGGCAAAGGAACTGCTGCAGCAGCGCTACGACAGGCTGCAGGGCTACGGCCGCTACGGCGACACCAAGGAACGCTGACCGCGGCGTGGACACGCCGGCCGGCGTCGTCGCTGTCGCCTACAGCGGCGGGCGCGACTCGACGGCACTGCTGCACGCGACGTTGCGCTCGAGCGCGCCGCTGGGCCTCGCGGTGGTCGCGCTGCACGTGCATCACGGCCTGCAGCCGCACGCCGACGCCTGGCTCGACCACTGCGACGCGACCTGCCGGCGCTGGGCCGCGCAGGGCGTGCGGCTGACCTTCGCCGCCACCCGGCTGGCCGGTCTGCCGCCACGCGGCGCCAGCATCGAGGCTTGGGCGCGCCGCGGGCGCTACGACGCGCTGCGGTCGATGGCGCTCGAGCACGACGCGCGGCTCGTGCTGCTCGCCCAGCATCGCCGCGACCAGGCCGAGACCTTCCTGCTGCAGGCCTTGCGCGGCGCCGGTCCGGCCGGTCTGGCCGCGATGCCGCACCGGGTCGAACGCGACGGCATCGTCTGGGCGCGGCCGTGGCTCGACCGCACGCGCGAGGCGATCGAGGCCTATGTCGCGCGGCATCGCCTTGCCTTCGTCGACGACACCAGCAACGCCGATCCCCGCTTCGCCCGCAACCGGCTGCGCCAGGCGGTCTGGCCGGTGCTGGCTGCGGCGTTCCCGCACGCCGAGGCTGCCCTCGCGGCGGCGGCGGAGCGAGCGGGCGCGGCGGACGCGGCGCTGGACGAGCTGGCTGCGCTCGACCTCGGGCAGGTCGCCGCGCCGACCGGCCTGGCGATCGCCGCGT
The DNA here is from genome assembly GCA_050256835.1 of Betaproteobacteria bacterium. Classification (GTDB taxonomy): domain Bacteria; phylum Pseudomonadota; class Gammaproteobacteria; order Burkholderiales; family Burkholderiaceae_C; genus JAMHWF01. The sequence goes on from JBLMVT010000353.1 coordinate 8,104, forward strand.
GGCGTCAGCTCTCGCCCGCGCGCCGCGCCAATGTCCTTCGTGCCTGGCTGCGCGACATCACCGGGCGTGCGCCGTCGACGACGCTGCTGCGCCGCCTGCTCGATGAAGCCGATGCGCCGGGTGCGGCGCGCTGGCCGCTGCCCGGCGGGGAGCTCAAGCGCCACCGCGGGCAGCTGCGGTTCGTCTGCGACGATGGTCGCATCGCCGAATCGACGGCCGCCGCGACGATCGACCTGGCCGGCGTCGGCCTGCATCGCGTGCCCGGCTGGCCGGGGGCGGTCGAGGTGTCCGAGGCCGCCTCGCAGGGCGTGGCGCCGCGCCGTCTGCGCGGACTTCGCGTCCAGGCGCGCCAGGGCGGCGAGCGCTTCCAGCTCGGCCCCGGACGTCCGCCACGCAGCCTGAAGAAGCAGTACCAGGCGCTGGGCGTCCCGCCCTGGCAGCGCGACGGGCCGCTGCTCTGGGATGACGACGAACTGCTGTTCGTCGCCGGGCTAGGCATCGATTCCCGCGCCTGGGCCGAACCCGGCGCGCCGCAGCTCGCGCTGCGCTGGCGCCCGGACGCCGGCAGCTAGAATTCGCGGTTTCCCCTATGGCGCGTCGCGGGCTACGCGTGCGCCTCGCAGCGCGTCATGGCCCTGATCGTTCACAAGTACGGCGGCACTTCGATGGGCTCGACCGAGCGCATCCGCAACGTCGCCAGGCGTGTCGCCAAGTGGGCGCGTGCCGGCCACCGGATGGTCGTCGTGCCGTCCGCGATGAGCGGCGAGACCAACCGCCTGCTGGGCCTGGCAAAGGAGCTCTCGCCGCCATCGACGACGCCCGACCTGCAGCGCGAACTGGACGTGATCGCCGCCACCGGCGAGCAGGTTTCGGTCGGGCTGCTTGCCATCGCGCTGCAGGCCGAAGGCGTGCCGTCGGTCAGCTACGCGGGCTGGCAGGTGCCGATCCGCACCGACACCGCCTACACCAAGGCGCGCATCCAGAGCATCGACGACGCCAAGGTGCGGGCGGACCTCGACGCCGGCAAGGTCGTCATCATCACCGGCTTCCAGGGCGTCGACCCGGACGACAACGTGACCACGCTCGGCCGCGGCGGCTCGGACACCTCGGCGGTCGCCGTCGCCGCGGCCATGAAGGCCGACGAATGCCTGATCTACACCGACGTTGATGGCGTCTACACCACCGACCCGCGCATCGTGCCTGAGGCGCGGCGACTGGCGACGATCAGCTTCGAGGAGATGCTCGAGATGGCGAGCCTGGGCTCGAAGGTGCTGCAGATCCGCTCGGTCGAGTTCGCAGGCAAGTACCGCGTGCCGCTGCGCGTGCTGTCGAGCTTCACGCCCTGGGACATCCCGATCGAAGAGGAATCGAAGTCGGGCACCCTGATCACTTTCGAGGAAGACGAGAAGATGGAACAGGCCGTTGTGTCGGGCATCGCATTCACCCGCGACGAGGCGAAGATCAGCGTGATGGGCGTCCCCGACCGCCCGGGCATCGCCTTCCAGATCCTCGGCCCGGTGGCCGAGGCGAACATCGACGTCGACGTGATCATCCAGAACGTGTCGCACGACGGGCGCACCGACTTCTCGTTCACGGTGAACCGCAACGACTATGCGCGCACGATCGAGCTGCTCAAGGGCGGCGTGCTGGCGCAGATCGGCGCGGCCGCGATCAGCGGCGACCCGAAGATCTGCAAGGTGAGCATCATCGGCATCGGCATGCGCTCGCATGTCGGCGTGGCCAGCCGCATGTTCCGCACGCTCAGCGAGGAGGGCATCAACATCCAGATGATCACCACCAGCGAGATCAAGACCAGCGTGGTGCTCGACGAGAAGTACATGGAACTGGCCGTGCGCGCGCTGCACAGAGAGTTCGACCTGGACCTGGGCGGGTCCTGATGCGCGGGCCTGCGGCTAGAATCGATGCGGGCCGGAGCGATGACCGAGTGGCCGAAGGTGCTCCCCTGCTAAGGGAGTATGCGGGCAAAACCTGCATCGAGGGTTCGAATCCCTCTCGCTCCGCCAGCCGGCGCCCCGTGTAGGGGCGCTTCCGTTTCTAGGCCTCCCGCCGCTGTCCGCGCAGTTCGCGCTCCCAGCGATCGCGCAGCCGCACGAGTTCCTCGGCCACGGGCGGCGGGAAGCCCTGGCGCCCGCCGCGACGATCGAGCAGCAGGTCATCGAGGTTGCGGTCGGTGGCGTCGACGTCGCTCCAGCACTCGGCGAGCCTGTTGGCGACGCGCGGGTAGCGCCGCAGCAGTTCGACCGGCCGCACCTCCTGCGGCAGGCCGAGCATCCACTGCATCGTGCCGCGGCTGACGCGCCGCTCGCTCTCGGTCAGCGGCCGGCGCCGCTGCAGCCAGTTCTGCGAGACGAGCCGCTGCACTCCGGGGGGCGGCTCCTCCAGCGCCTTGCGCGCCGAGTCGAAGCTCACCACCTCGAAATCGAGCGGGACCGAGTTCAGGTCCGCTGCGGGTTCGCCGGGTTGCTGGTGGGTCGCCATGGGGCCTCCGGATGCTGCGGTCAGCTGCGAACGGCATTCGCATGCGCGCACACGTTCGCTCAGCGCGGCCGTTCCGGCAAGCGCCCGATCACGGGATGGCTGTGACCGAACGTGAAATCCTGCGCAGGCGAGCGCGCCGGGTCGCGGCCGCCCGCCGGTCGGCGAATCTCCGTACACTGCACGGCTTTTCCGGCTCCGCCCGTCGCCTCGCGACCGTCGCGAGCCCGGGCGACGCGTCTGTCGCGCACGGCGTCGCCGGGCCGGGCCCAACCGTCGTCAGGACCTTCATGCCCGAGTTCGATCCTGTTCCCGGCCGGCGTCGGCGCGACGCCGCCTGCTCGTCGCTCCTGGCGTGCGCCATGCTGCTTGCCGGCTGCGGTCCCAGGGGGGACGGCGCCTCGGCCGGCGCACCCCATGGCGGGGCGGGCGGTGCGCCGCCGGCCTTGCCGGTGGCGCTGAAGACCGTGCAGCAGCAGTCGGTGCCGGTGCTGATCGACGCGGTCGGCCAGGCCGAAGGCTCGAAGGAGGTCGAGGTGCATGCCCGCATCAGCGGCCTGATCGAGAAGCAGCTTTACCGCGAGGGCGACCGCGTGCGGGCGGGTGCACCGCTGTTCACCATCGAGCGCGCGCCGTTCGACAACGCGCTGGCGCAGGCGCGCGCCGCGCTCGCGCAGGAGCAGGCGCGGGTCGAGCAGGCGCGCCGCGAGGCCACGCGGCTGAAGCCGCTGGCCGAACAGCAGGCGATCAGCCAGCGCGAGTACGACGACGCGGCGTCGAACCTGCGGCTGGCCGAAGCCGCGGTCACCGCCGCCCAGGCGCGGATGCGCGACGCTCAGATCAACCTTTCGTACACCACGGTCAACGCGCCGATCACCGGCATCACGGGCCGAGCCGAGAAATCCGAAGGCAGCCTCGTCACCCCGGCCGACGGCCTGCTCACGCGCATGACGCAGACCGACCCGATCTGGGTGCGCTTTGCTTTCTCGGAATCGGAACTGGCGCAACTGCGCGCCGGCAAGCCGGGCCCGGTGCGGCTGCTCGGTGCCGATGGCCGGCCGGGCGGCGCACCGGGGCGGCTGAACTTCGCCGGCTCGGTGGTCGACCCGCGGCTCGGCACGGTGCAGTTGCGCGCCGAGTTCCCCAACCCCGACCTCGCCGTCCTGCCCGGCCAGTTCGTGCGCGCCCAGGTGCAGGCCGGCGTCCAGCCGGCCTGGCTGGTGCCGCAGGCGGCCGTCGTCAGCGGCGAACACGGCAAGGCGGTATGGACGCTGGTCGATGGCAAGGCGACGCTGGCACCGGTCGAGGTCGCCAGCTGGGTCGGCGACGAATGGGCCGTGCGCAAGGGACTGAAGGACGGCGATCGCGTCATCGTCGACAACCTGCTCAAGCTGCGCCCGGGTGCGCCGGTCGTCGCGCGTGCGACGCAGGCGCCGGCGGCAGCCGCTTCGGCCGCGTCGGCACGTTGACGGCGGAGCGTCGCCATGCTGTCGCGCTTCTTCATCGAGCGGCCGATCTTCGCCGGCGTGCTGTCGATCATCATCGTGCTGGCCGGCCTGGTGTCGCTGCGCATCCTGCCGATCGCGCAGTACCCCGAGATCGCGCCGCCGACGGTCAGCATCACCGCCGTCTACCCGGGCGCCTCGGCCGAGACGCTGGCCAAGACGGTGGCCGCGCCGATCGAGGAACAGCTCTCGGGCGTCGAGGACCTGCTGTACTTCAGCTCCAGCTCATCGTCGAACGGCCAGACCACGATCACGGCGACCTTCGAGGTCGGCACCGACGTCGACAAGGCCACCTTCAACGTCAACAACCGCGTGCAGCTGGCGACGCCGCGGCTGCCCGACGAGGTGCGGCGCAACGGCGTCACCGTCGCCAAGCGATCGACCAACTTCCTGCTGGTCATCGCGCTCAATTCGCCCCGGAGCACCTACGACACGCTGTACCTGTCGAACTACGCAACGCTGAACGTGGTCGACGAACTCAAGCGCATCCCCGGCGCCGCCGACGTGCAGATCTTCGGCGCGCGCGACTACTCGATGCGCATCTGGCTCGACCCCGACAAGATGGCGCGGCTCGGGGTGACGACGAGCGACATCGCCGCCGCGGTGAATGCGCAGAATGCCCAGTACGCCGCGGGCAAGATCGGCGCCGACCCGGCGCCCGCCGGCCAGCAGCTCGTGTACACGGTGACGGCGCGCGGCCGGCTTCTCGACCCCGAGCAGTTCGGCGACATCGTGTTGCGTGCCAGCGGCCCGGGCGGCGCGCTGCGGCTGAAGGACGTGGCGCGCATCGAGCTGGGTGCGCAGAGCTACGACGCCAGCAACAGCGTGAACGGCCAGCCGGCGATCGCGCTGGCGGTGTTCCTGCAGTCGGGCGCCAACGCACTGGACGTCGGCCGCGCGGTCAAGGCGCGCATGGCGGAGCTCAAGCGCGACCGCTTCCCGCCCGACCTCGACTACCTGATCCCCTACGACACGACGCGCTTCGTGTCGGCGTCGATCCGCGAGGTGCTGCACACGATCGGCGAGGCCGCGATCATCGTGCTGCTGGTCGTGTTCGTGTTCCTGCAGACCTGGCGCGCGACCTTGATCCCGATGCTCGCCGTGCCGGTGTCGCTGATCGGCACCTTCGCCGGGCTGTGGCTGGCGGGCTTCTCGATCAACACGCTGACACTGTTCGCGATGGTGCTGGCGATCGGAATCGTCGTCGACGATGCGATCGTCGTGCTCGAGAACGTCGAGCGGCTGATGCGCGAGGCGAAGATGACGCCGATGCAGGCCGCCTTCGAGGCGATGCGCGAGGTGCAGGGTGCGGTGATCGGCATCGTGCTCGTGCTGTGCGCGGTGTTCATACCGGTCGCATTCCTCGGCGGCATCGCCGGCCAGCTGTACCGCCAGTTCGCGGTGACGGTGACGATCGCAGTGGTGCTGTCGGGCTTCGTCGCACTGACCCTAACGCCGGCGCTGTGCGCGCTGTTGCTGAAGCCGGGCCACGACGATCACCCCGGCTGGATGGAGCGCGCCTTCACGCCGTTCAACCGAGCCTTCGGCTGGGTCACCCGGCGTTTCCTGCGCGGCGTCGACCTGGCGCTGGCGCACCGCGTGCCCGCGCTGCTGCTGTTCGCCGCGATCATCGGCGTCGCGGCGCTGCTGCTATGGCGCGTGCCGGGCAGCTTCGTGCCCGACGAGGATCAGGGCTACATCATTGCCGCTGCCGCGCTGCCCGACGGCGCGACGCTCGAGCGCACCAGTCGCACCACCGAGCAGCTGCGCAAGATGATGGAGGGCAACAAGGCGGTCGAGAACTTCTTCATCGTCAACGGCTTCGACCTGATCGGCGGCGGCAGCAAGTCCAACTCGGCGACCATGTTCCTGCCGATGGTGCCGTGGGAGCAGCGAACCGAGACGTCGCAGCAGCTCGCGCAGGAGGTCAGCGGCAAGGGCTTCGCGCTCACCGACGGCATCGCCTTCGCGTTCAACCCGCCGGCGATCCAGGGCCTGGCGGCCGCCGGCGGCTTCGAGGTCTACGTCGAGGGCCGCCTCGACCCCGACCCGCAGCGCCTCGCCCAGGTGACGAGCGAGTTCATGAACGCGCTGCGCGCGCGCCCCGAGCTGACCGGCATCCAGAGCTTCTACCGCCCGACGGTGCCGCAGCTGCGCGTCGAGGTCGACCGCGAGAAGGCGATCGCGCTCGGCGTGCCGGTGAACGACGTCTTCGCCGCGTTGCAGGCGCAGATGGGCTCTTTCTACATCAACGACTTCAACAAGTCGGGGCGGACCTACCGGGTGACGATGCAGGCCGATGCACGCTTCCGCTCGCAGCCCGAGGACCTGGGCAGCCTGTTCGTGCGCTCGGGCACGACGCAGGCGATGATCCCGCTGAAGGCGCTAATCACGGTGACGAGCCTGATCGGCCCCGAGCAGGTCGACCGCTACAACGCCTACATCGCCGCCAAGGTGCTCGGCAACGCCAAGCCCGGCTACAGCTCGGGCGAGGCGATCCGCGCCGTCGAGCAGGTCGCGCGCGAGGCGCTGCCGCCGGGCTACGGCATCGAGTGGACCGGGCAGGCGTTCCAGGAGAAGCGCACCGGCAGTGCCTCGGTCTTCGCCTTCGGCTTCGCGCTGGTGATGGTCTACCTGATCCTCTCCGCCCTGTACGAGCGCTGGGGCGTGCCGATGGCAGTCGTTCTCGCAGTGCCGTTCGCCGTCACCGGCGCGCTGCTGTCCGTCTTCCTGCGCGGCATGGAGAACGACATCTACTTCCAGATCGGACTGGTGGTGCTGATCGGGCTGGCGGCCAAGAACGCCATCCTGATCGCCGAGTTCTCGATGCAGGGAATGGAGGCGGGCAAGAGCGCCGCCGCCGCGGCGCACGAGGCGGCGCGGCTGCGCTTCCGTCCGATCGTCATGACCTCGCTGGCCTTCGTGCTCGGCGTGGTGCCGCTGGTCATCGCCAGCGGCGCCGGCGCGGCGGCCCGCCAGTCGATGGGCACCGGCGTGTTCGGCGGCATGCTGGTCGCGACCTTCGTCGCGCCGGTGTTCGTGCCGCTGTTCTTCGCGCTGCTGGCCAGGAAGCCGCGGCCGCAGCACCACCATGCGCCCGTCGAGGAGCACCCGCCGGTGGCACCGGGCGAGGAGGGCCGCGCATGATCCGGCACCTCCCGGCACGCAGCGCGATGGCGCGCGGGTCCGCCGGCCTGCTCGCGCTGGCGATGGCCGCCTGCGCACCGCTCGGCCCGAACTACGAGAGGCCGGTCGTCGGACTGCCGGACGCCTATCCGGGCCCGAGCACCGCGGCGTCCGCGGGCACCGACAGCGCCGTCCCGAGCGACTGGTGGACACGCTACGGCGACGAGCGCCTGACCCGGCTGGTCGAGGCGGCGTTAGCGCACAACGCCGACGTCGCGCAAGCCGTGGCGCGGGTCGAACAGGCTGATGCGCAGCTGCGCCAGGTGGCGGCGGCGCTGCGGCCGGAGTTCGACGCCGGCGCCGATGCTTCGCGCTCGCGCTTCAGCGGTCGCGCGCTCGGCACCCGTGGCGGCCCCGAAGGGTTCGTCGGCAACGACCTGAGGCTGACGCTGTCGACCTCGTTCGAACTCGACGTGTGGGGCCGGCTGCGCCGCGGTGCGGAGGCCGCGCGCGCGCTGGCGGGATCCAGCGCGGCGGCGCGCGAGACCGTTCGCCTGACCGTGGCCGGCCTGACCGCGCAGAGCTGGTTCGCCCTGCGTTCGCTCGACGAGCAGATCGCGCTGACGCGCGAGACGCTGCGCTCGCGCGAGGAGAGCACGCGGCTGCTCGGGCTGCGGCTGGCCGGCGGCACCGGCTCGCGGCTCGATGTCGAGCAGGCCGAGGCGCTGCGCGCCGATGCCGCCCTGCAGTTGCGCGATCTGGAGCGCCAGCGCGCGCTGGCGCAGTCGCAGCTCGGGCTGCTCACCGGCCAGCCTGGTCTGACGCTGGATGCGGCCGCGCTCGGCCCGCTGCCGGTGCCGCCGACGCCGCCCCTGGGACTGCCGTCGGCACTGCTCGCGCAGCGCCCCGACGTGCGCGCGGCCGAGCAGCAGCTCGCTGCCGCCAACGCGCAGATCGGCGTGGCGCGCGCCGAGATGTTCCCGCAGTTCTCGCTGACCGGCTCGTTCGGACAGGAAAGCACGGAGCTGCAGAACCTGCTCGGTGCGCCGGCGCGCATGTGGTCGCTCGGTTTCGGGCTGACGCTGCCGCTGTTCGACGGCGGCCGCCGCGCCGCGCGCGTCGACGAGACGGCGGCGCGCGAGCGCGAGGCGGTCGCCGCCTACCAGGGCGCCGTCCGCGCGGCGTTCAAGGACGTCGCCGACGCGCTTGCCAACGCACACGCGGCGGCACTGTCCCAGGAGGACGTGGAGCGTCGCGAACGCGCGACCGCCGTCGCCCTGCGGCTGGCCAAGGCACGCTACGACGCCGGCTACTCGGCCTACCTCGAGCTGCTCGATGCGCAGCGCACGGCGACCGCCGCACAGCTCGAGCGGGTGCGCAACCGGCAGGCGCAGCTCGCCGCGAGCATCGACCTGTTCAAGGCGCTGGGCGGCGGCTGGCAAGAGGCGGCCGGCGCCAGCAGCGCGCGACGCTGAACCGGTCGCAGCGCTCCGCAGCGCGCACCGGATAATTTCACCGTGACCCAGAAGCTGCCTATTGCCGACGTCTCGCCTTGGCGCGTTTCGGTCGCGCCGATGATGGACTGCACCGACCGCCACTGCCGCTACCTGCACCGACTGATCACGCGGCGCACGCGGCTGTACACGGAGATGGTGACGACCGGGGCATTGCTGCACGGCGATGTGCCGCGCCACCTCGATTTCGATCCGGCCGAACATCCGCTGGCGTTGCAGCTCGGCGGCAGCGAGCCGCAGGAGCTGGCGGCCTGTGCGCGGCTGGCGGCGCGCTGGGGCTACGACGAGGTCAACCTCAACTGCGGCTGCCCGAGCGAACGCGTTCAGCGAGGCGCGTTCGGCGCCTGCCTGATGGCCGAGGCGCCGCTCGTCGCCGACGCGGTGAAGGCGATGCGCGACGCGGTCGACCTGCCGGTCACGGTCAAGCACCGCACCGGCATCGACCGCATCGAGGACTATGGCTTCGTGCGCGACTTCATCGCCACGCTGGCCGAGGCCGGCTGCGAGGTCTTCATCGTGCACGCGCGCAACGCGTGGCTGCAGGGGCTCAGTCCGAAGCAGAACCGCGAGGTGCCGCCGCTGCGCTACGAGGTCGTTCACCGTTTGAAGCGCGAGTTTCCTTCGCTCACGGTCGTGCTCAACGGCGGCCTCGCCGACGCCGCGTCGATCGCCGAGCAGCTGCAGCATGTCGACGGCGTGATGGTCGGCCGCCATGCCTACCACTCGCCCTGGGCGATGGCCTCCTGGGACCGCCTGTTCCTCGGCGGCGAGGGGCCGGATCCGGAACGCGCGACGGTCGAGGCGCGCTGGCTCGACTATCTCGAGCGGCTGGCGGCGAGCGGCCAGCCGTGGCCGCGCGCGATGCGTCACGCGATCGGCCTGTGGAACGGCGCGCCGGGCGCGCGGCGCTGGCGCCAGCGTTGGTCGGATCACCGGCTGCAGCACGAGGCGCCGCGCGCCGTGGCCGCGCTCGCGGCGCACGCGATGGCCACGGCCTGACCACCGCCGCGCTGGTTGTTCCTGGGGCAGCGACGCCGCCGCGCTGTGACAGCCTATGACAGTCCGCCGCAGGGGTGTGCCAAAAACTAGGGTTTCATCCAGATTCCGGCGCCTGAAGCGTTTGCCCACCATTCGTCCGTATGCACGGGGCTGCCCGGAGACCATGTCGAGGACGTGAATCCGGGCGCCTGCGGTGCGTGCACCCTGTGGGCCGCGACAGGGTTTGGGATTGTTCCCTGCGGCCGGGCTCAGACCTTCATCAGTGAGGAGACATCGATGAGATTTTCCGGGCAATCCAATCGACGCACCGGGCGTCGTCTGGGCACGCTGCTGCTAGCGGCACTCCCGATGCTGGCGTTCGCGAACGCCGACGTCGAGAAGAACATCGCCGACTCGAAGAACTGGGCGATGCAGGCTGGTGACATGTTCAACCAGCGCCATAGCAAGCTCAACCAGATCAACACCTCCAACGTCGGCAAGATGCAGGTCGCGTGGACGTTCTCCACCGGCGTGTTGCGCGGCCATGAAGGCTCGCCGCTGGTGATCGGCGACATGATGTACATGGTGTCGCCGTTCCCGAACAAGGTCTTCGCCCTCGATCTCAACACGCAGAAGATCGTCTGGAAGTACGAGCCCAAGCAGGATCCGGCGGTGATCCCGCAGATGTGCTGCGACACCGTCAACCGCGGCGTCGCGTATGCCGAGGGCAAGGTGTTCATGCAGCAGGCCGACTCGACGCTGGTCGCGCTCGACGCCAAGACCGGCAAGGTGGTGTGGAGCGTGAAGAACGGCGACCCGAAGCTCGGCGCCGTCAACACCAACGCGCCGCACATCTTCAAGGACAAGGTGATCACCGGCATCTCCGGCGGCGAATGGGGCGTGCGCGGCTTCCTGGCCGCCTACGACATCAACACCGGCAAGCAGGTCTGGAAGGGCTACAGCGTCGGCCCCGACGCCGAGATGCTGATGGACCCGGACAAGACGATGACCTGGACCGACGGCAAGCTCGCGCCGGTCGGCAAGGACTCGTCGCTCAAGACATGGAAGGGCGACCAGTGGAAGATCGGCGGCGGCACGACCTGGGGCTGGTACAGCTACGACAAGGCGCTCAACGCGGTGTTCTACGGCACCGGCAACCCGTCGACCTGGAATCCGTCGCAGCGGCCCGGCGACAACAAGTGGTCGATGACGATCTGGTCGCGTGACGTCGACACCGGCAAGGTCAACTGGGTCTACCAGATGACGCCGTTCGACGAATGGGACTTCGACGGCATCAACGAGATGATCCTGGCCGACATCAACGTGCATGGGAAGCCGACCAAGGCGCTGGTGCACTTCGACCGCAACGGCTTCGGCTACACGCTCGACCGCACCAACGGCGCACTGCTGGTGGCCGAGAAGTACGATCCGGCGGTGAACTGGGCGACCAAGGTCGACATGAAGACCGGCCGTCCGCAGGTGGTCTCGAAGTACTCGACGGCGCAGAACGGCCCCGACGTCAACACCAAGGGCATCTGCCCCGCGGCGCTGGGCAGCAAGGACCAGCAGCCGGCTGCGTTCGACCCCGACACCAAGCTCTTCTACGTGCCGACCAACCACGTCTGCATGGATTACGAGCCGTTCAAGGTCGAGTACACGGCGGGCCAGCCGTACGTCGGCGCGACCCTGTCGATGTATCCGGCGCCGAACAGCCATGGCGGCATGGGCAACTTCATCACCTGGGACGCCGGCACCGGCAAGATCGTGCAGAGCCATCCGGAGAAGTTCTCGGTGTGGTCCGGCGCGCTCACCACGGCCGGTGGTCTGGCCTGCTACGGCACGCTCGAGGGCTACCTGAAGTGCGTCGACAAGAAGAACATCAACAAGGAACTGTTCAAGTTCAAGACGCCCTCGGGCATCATCGGCAACGTCTTCACCTACGAGCACAAGGGCAAGCAGTACATCGGCGTGTTCTCGGGCATCGGCGGCTGGGCCGGCATCGGCATGGCGGCCGGCCTCGAGAAGGACACCGACGGCCTGGGTGCGGTCGGCGGTTACCGCGAACTGAACCAGTACACCGAGCTGGGCGGCTCGCTGACGGTGTTCGCGCTGCCGAACTGACCTGAATCGACGGCCGCCGCGGTTGGCGGCCCGGACGGGGATGGCGCCGGCAACGGTGCCGTCCCCGATTTTTTGCAGATGGAAGTCTTTCTCATGAACTTTTCGAAGCCAATCGTCTCTCTTTTGTTTGTTGTCAGCGGCGCCGTGCTGGCGCAGACGCCGCTGTACAAGGTGGTCGAGGGCACCAAGGTCGACCCCGAGACCATGAAGGGCTTTCGCACCTGGCGTGCCGCCGCCTGCGATCGCTGCCATGGTCCGAACCAGGAAGGGCTGGTCGGCCCCTCGCTCGTCAACAGCCTGAAGACGCTGACCAAGGACGAATTCGTCACCACGGTGACCAACGGTCGCCTCGAAAAGGGCATGCCCAGCTTCAAGACCAGCCATCAGGTGATGGATAACATCGATCACCTGTACGCCTACCTCAAGGGCCGCTCGGACGGCGCAATCACCCGCGCCAAGGTGGAAGAGATCAAATGAACATTGCTGGCGGTGCGCGATCGCGGTGGCTCGGCGCCTTTCTCGGTGCGGCGCTCGCCGTCGCGTGGGCAGCCGCTTTCGCGCAGGACGCGGGGCGCCAGGCGTTTCGCGTCTGCCAGGATCCGAACAACCTGCCCTTCTCCAACACGAAGGGCGAGGGCATCGAGAACAAGATTGCCGAGCTGTTCGGCCGGGCGCTCGGCCTGCCGGTCACCTACTACTCGTTCCCACAGCGGCTGGCGTTCGTGCGCAACACGCTGCGCTACAAGCTGCCCGGCGAGGATTACCCCTGCGACATCATCATGGGCGTCCCCGAGGGCTTCGACGAGGGGGTGTCGGTCACCAAGCCTTACTACCACTCGACGTACGCGCTGGTCTTCCCCAAGGGCAAGGGCATGGACAACGTGGCCAGCGGCGAGGACTTCCTCGCGCTCGACCCGGCCAAGCTGCGCTCGCTGCACATCGGCCTGTACGATCGCTCCCCGGCCTCCGACTGGCTGGCCAAGCACAACCTGACCGACCTCGGCGTGCCCTACCGCATGATGAACGCCGACCCGGCGCAGTACCCCGGCCAGATCGTCGCGGACGACCTGGCGCACGGCAAGATCGACGCCGCCATCGTCTGGGGCCCGATCGCCGGGTTCTTCGCCAAGCGGGTGAAGAGCCCGCAGCTGGTCGTCGTGCCGCTGAGGTCGGAGCCCGGCGTGCGCTTCGACTACCGCATGGCGATGGGCGTGCGCTATGGCGAGCGCGACTGGAAGCAGCAGATCGAGCAACTGATCGCCAGCAAGAAGCCGGAGATCGAGGCGATCCTGAACGAATACAACGTCCCGCTCGTCGACGACTCCTACGAGGCGAAGAAGAACTGAGTCCCGGCGGTGCTGGTCGGCCGATGAAGCGCACCCTGCTGCTGATCGTGGGCTTGGCGCTGGCGGCGGCCAGCCGGGCCGACGTCGACCGCGCGGCCTTCGTGCGGCTGGCGGCCAGCGTGCCGAAGGTCGAGGTGCTGCGCGTGCAGGGCGGCTACTCGATCGGGTCGGGCGTGATCGTCGGCGAACGCCGCGTCGTAACCAACTGTCACGTCACCCGCGACGCGACCGAGGTCCATGTGCTGAGCGAGGGCCGGCGCTGGCCCGTGGCGGCCGAGGCGAGCGACGCCGACCACGATCTTTGCCTGCTCGAGGTGCCGGGCATCACCGGCCACGTCGTCGGTCTCGGCCATGCGGACGCGCTGCGCGTCGGCCAGCCGGTGACGGCGCTTGGCTACACGGGCGGGCAGGGCATGCAGACCAGCCGCGGCAGCGTCGTCGCGCTGCACCAGCTCGACGGCAGTCGCGTCATCCAGAGCAGCAACTGGTTCAACTCCGGCGCCAGCGGGGGCGGACTGTTCGACGACCAGCAGAGGCTGGTCGGCATCCTGACCTTCCGCCTGCGCGGCGGCGGACCGTCCTACTTCGCGGCTCCGGCGGAATGGGTCGCCGCGCTGCTCGCCGGCGGCGGCGTCAAGCGTGCGATCGGTCCCTTCGCCGCCCAGGAGCGCGCGTTCTGGGAACGGCCGGCACAGGAGCAGCCCGACTTCCTGCAGGCCGCCGTGCTGGAGCGCGACCGCGACTGGCCGGCACTCGACACGCTGAGCGCGTCCTGGTCCAAGCGCGCCCCCGGCGACGCCGAGCCCTGGTACCTGCAAGGCCGCGCGCTGGCGCAGCTCGACCGCCTCGCCGCGGCGAGGCGCGCGCTCGAGCGCTCGGTCGGCATCGAGCCGGCGTCCGCCGCGGCGTGGTTCCGCCTCGGGCAGGTTTACGCGCGGCTCGGAGAGGGCGGTCTGGCGCGGGCGGCGCTCGGGCGGCTGGAGACGCTCGACGACGATCTCGCCACCCAATTGTCCAGACTGCTGTCACCGAGCTGAACCCGACCATGAGCCGACGCCTGTCCCTGATTGCCATCGTCCTCGCCCTGGCCTGTGGCGCCGCCGGCGCCGCCGAGGACTATTCGCCGGCCGAGCGCCTGGTCTTCATGTCCGACCATCTGGGCAACGTGAAGCCGCCGGCGACGCTGGGCTATACGTTCAGGAAGTCGGGCGCGCTGGAGGACGGCTTCTCCGACCGCGTCTCGATCGCGGTGGACCAGCACGCCGACGGCAGCTGCTGCGAAAGCCATGGCGAGTTCCTAAGCGGCGCACGGCGCATCGAGCTGCCCGACGTCGGCCAGCCGCGCGGCAACCCGGTGATCCTCTTCTTCCTCGAGCACGACGTGCGCGACATGCAGCGCCTGACCCACGGCCAGCAGGCGCACTTCCGGCGCATGATCCGCACCGCCCTGTACAAGGAGGCGCAGGTGCGCGACACGACCCTGCGCTATCGCGACCGCGAGGTGCAGGGCAAGGAGGTCAGCATTGAGCCCTACCTCAACGACGCGCAGCGCAACCGATTCGAGAAGTTCTCGCGCAAGCGCTACGTGTTCTTGTTCTCCGACGCCGTGCCCGGCGGCGTCTACGGCATCCGCAGCTCGATGCGCGCCGAGAACGTCGACGCGCCGCCGCTGATCGTCGAGGAGATGTACATCGACGGCGCCCAGCCCCCGGCGCCCGCCGGCCCGCATTCCTGACTGCCCACACGGATCGCCCATGAACACCCTGCCGCGTTTGGCGTCCTTCGTCGCCCTCGGCCTCGCCGCCCAGTTCGCCGCGGCCGCGCCCGAGAAGAACGACTACCCCACCGTCGACCGAGTGCTCTACGTCCAGGCGTGCATGCGCGCACACCCGAACGGGCACTTCTACGAGATGGTCAACAAGTGCTCGTGCGCGCTCGACCGGCTGGCCGAGGAGCTGCCGTACGACGACTACGTGACGCTCAGCACGATGACTAATGCGCTGTCGATCGGCGGCGAGCGCGGCAACGTCATCCGCGACAACGAGGAGGCGCAGGCGCAGGTCAAGCGCTACCGCTCGCTGCTCGCCAAGGCGCAGAAGAGCTGCTTCCTGGACACCGCGGCGAAGTAGCGATGCGCGCCTGGTCGGCCGCCTGCGCGCGCGCCGCAGCGGCGCTCGCCGCCACGCTCGCGCGGGCGTGCGCGCGTGCGGCGCCGCCCCTTCCGGTCGAGCAGGTCGCTCCGGGCGTCTGGGTGCATTTCGGCGCCCAGCAGGACTTCGCGCCGGCCAGCGGCGGTGACATCGCCAACCTCGGCTTCGTGGTCGGCGAGCGCTGCGTCGCGGTGATCGACACCGGCGGCAGCCTGGCGGTTGGCGAGCGGCTGCGCGAGGCGGTCGGGCGTGCCACGCCGCTGCCGGTGTGCTGGGTGATCGACACCCACATGCACCAGGACCATATCCTCGGCAACGCCGCCTTCGCCGGCGGCGCGCGGCCACCGGTGTTCGTCGCCCACGCGAAGTTCGCCGCCGCGCTGGCCGCCCGCGAGCGCTTCTACCTGCATGCGCTCGAACGCGACTTCGGCACGCCGATGACGCACGAGCAGGTCGTCTACCCGTCGCAGACGGTGACCGACACGCTCGAGCTCGACCTGGGCGGTCGCCGTCTCGTCCTGAAGGCCTGGCCGACCTCGCACACCGACAACGACCTCAGCGTGTACGACGAGCGCACGCGCACGCTGTTCACCGGCGACCTGCTGTTCGTCGACCGCCTGCCGATCCTCGACGGCAATCTGCGCGGCTGGCTCACGACGCTCGACGCCCTGCGCGCGCTGCCGGTGGACGTCGTCGTCCCCGGCCACGGGCCGGCCGGCCGCGACCTCGCAGGCGCGCTTGGCGCCGAGCGCCGCTACCTGCTCGCGTTGCGCGACGAGACGCGCGCGGCAATCCGGAACAGAATGACGATCCAGCAGGCGGTCGCCACGGTCGGCATCGACGCAGCGAAAGGCTGGCTGCTCGCCGACCACTACCACCGCCGCAACGTCACCGCCGCGTACGCCGAACTCGAGTGGGAAGACTGACCGGCGTGCCGAAGGAGAGACCATGCCGTCGCGCCGATCCGTTCATCGCCTGTTCGCCGCGCTCGTGCTGTTCGCGGGACTGGCCGACGGCGCCGTCGCGCAGCTGAAGTCTGGCGACAATCCCGAGGCGAGCGAGATCTGGAAGAAGGTCCGCGCCAGCCTGTTCGAGTCGCGGCCGATCACCTGGCCGGCCGACGACGTGCTGCTGCTCGACGCGCCGGCGCGCGCCGAGGACGCCGCGGTGGTGCCGATCGCGATCAGGACGCGCTTTCCGCAGAGCGCCGAGCACTACGTCGACAAGCTCTGGATCGTGATCGACAACAACCCGTCGCCGATCTCGGCCATTTTCCGGTTCACGCCGGAGAGCGGGCGCGCCGACATCGAGACGCGGGTGCGCGTTGACGAGTACACCCACATCCGCGCGATCGCCGAGACCAACGACGGCAAGCTCTACATGACGACGCGGTTCGTCAAGGCCTCGGGCGGCTGCTCGGCGCCGCCGGGCAAGGACCAGGCCGCCGCGCTCGCGACGCTCGGCCGGATGAAGTTCCGCGTCGACGGCGAGGTCGGCCGAGGCCGGCCGGTGCTCGCGCAGCTGATGATCAGCCACCCGAACAACTCCGGCCTCGCGATGGACCAGTCGACGCGCCAGTACACGCCGGCGCACTTCGTGCGCAAGATCGACGTGAGCTACGGCGGCCGTCCGGTCCTGTCCGCCGACGTCGACTTCTCGATCAGCGAGAACCCGAACTTCCGCTTCTACTTCGTGCCCAGGGGCGAGGGCGAGCTGAAGGCCGAGGTGGTCGACTCCAACGACCTGCACTTCGAGAGCGCGCTGAAGATCGCACCGGCGGCGAACTGACCTGTGCCGGCTTCACGCGCGCGTCGGCCAGGTGGCGAGCAGCAGCCCGGCCAGCGCGAGGCCGAACGCCGCCACGTGCGCGGCGCCGAACGTCTCGCCGAGGAACAGCACCCCGACCAGCGCGGCGCTCATCGGCAGCAGCACGGTGAACACGCCGGCTTGCGGCGCCGGCACGTGGCGCAGGCCGCGCATCCACAGCCACACCGTGGCCACGCTGGCCGCCAGCGCATAGAAGACGAGCAGTAGCCACAGCGAGCGCGGCACGTTGGCGAAGCGGAAACCGAGCGCCTCCCAGGCGCCTAGCGGCGTGACGAGCGCCAGCCCCCACAGGTTGATGAGCGCGCTGATGCGTCGCGGCGACACCGCGGCGGTGAGACGCTTGCCGATGACGACGTAGCTTGCCTCGCAGAACACGGCGGCAAGCAGCAGCGCGTAGCCCCACCACGGACCATCGCCGGCGGCGCCGCCGCGCGCGAGCGCGAGCAGGGCAATGCCGGCCGCGGCGCAGGCGATCGCCGCCTGCATGCGCGGGCGGATGCGCTCGCCGAGGAAGACGCGCGCGAGCAGGGCCACGGCGGCCGGAATTGCCGCCATGACGATTCCGGCGGCCAGCGCCGAGGTCGCCGCGACCCCGGCCAGCATGCAGATCGAGAACAAGAAGTTGCCGAGGAAGCTTTCCCAGAACAGCAGCACGCGGTCGCGGCGCGACAGCGCCGCCTCGCCCGGCGCGCGCCTCACCCAGTGCGGCATGGCCAGCGCCGCGATGGCGAAGCGCAGCCAGGCCAGCAGGAACACCGGAAAGGTCGCGACCAGCAGCCGCGACAGGCCGACGTAGCTGCCGACCAGCGCCATGCTCGCAGCGAGGCAGGCGTAGGCGGCGAGGGGCGGGGTCTGCATCGCGGGCACGTCCTTCACCCCGGCTCCCTGCCCGAGCGGGAGTGGGGGAAGGTCGGGCGTCATGCGGGGTCGATGCGCAGCCAGGTGGTCTTCAGCTCGGTGACCTTGTCGAAGGCGTGCAGCGACTTGTCGCGGCCGTTGCCGCTCTGCTTGACGCCGCCGAACGGCACGGTGATGTCGTCCTCGTCGTACTGGTTGACGTGCACCGTGCCGGCCTTGAGCGCGCGCGCGACGCGGTGCGCGCGGCTGAGCTGGCTGGTCCACACGGCGGCCTGCAGGCCGTAGGCCGAATCGTTGGCCAGACGGATCGCCTCGGCCTCGTCGGCGAAGCGGATCACCCCGAGCACCGGACCGAAGATCTCCTCGTGCGCGCTCTCCATGTCGTTGCGCACGCCGTCGAACAGCGTCGGCTCGACGTAGCAGCCGCCGCTCGCCTCGCGAGCGCGCGCGCCGCCGGTGACCAGCGCCGCGCCCTCGGCGCGGCCGGCCTCGATGTAGCCGAGCACGGCGGCGAGCTGCGTCGCGTCGACGATCGCGCCCATCTCGGTGGCCGCATCGAGCGGGTCGCCGGGCCGGTAGCGCGGCGCCTGCGCGGCCGCCAGGCGCACGAACTCGTCGGCGATGTCCGCGTGGACGATGACGCGCGTCGGCGCGTTGCAGCTCTCGCCCTGGTTGAAGAACACGCTCGCCGCGGCGGTCCTCGCCGCGCGCTCGAGGTCGTCGACATCGGGGAAGACGACGAACGCCGACTTGCCGCCGAGTTCGTTGAAGACGCGCTTGAGGTTGCTGCGCCCGGCGTATTCGAGCATGCGCCGGCCGGTGCGCGTCGATCCGGTGAAGCCGATCGCGTCGACGTCCCCGTGCAGCGCCAGTGCCTCGCCGGCCTCGGCGCCGTAGCCCGGCACGACGTTGAACACCCCCGCCGGCAGTCCGGCGTCGAGCGCCAGTTCGGCCAGGCGCAGCGCGGTGAGCGGGCTCTTCTCGCTCGGCTTGAGGACGACCGAGTTGCCTGCGGCGAGCGCGGGCCCGAGCTTCCAGGCCGCCATGACCATCGGGTAGTTCCAGGGCACGATCGCCCCGACCACGCCGACCGGCTCGCGCGTGATCAGCGCCAGCGCGCTGCGCGGCGTCGGCGCGATCTCGTCGTAGACCTTGTCGACCGCCTCGGCATACCACTGGATGCAGCGCGCCGCGGCCGGCACGTCGACCGCCAGCGCATGGCGGATCGGCTTGCCCATGTCGAGCGTCTCCAGCAGCGCGAGTTCCTCCCTCGCGGCCAGGATGCGCTCGGCAAAGCGCAGCAGCACGCGCTTGC
>JBLMVT010000354.1:0-2517 GCA_050256835.1 Betaproteobacteria bacterium
TGCCGAACAGCGGCTGCGCCGGGAACGGGCTCGGGAACGGCTTGATCGTGTAGCTGTAGATCCAGCCGGCCAGGCTGTTGAAGATCACCAGCAGCGCGATGAACACGATCACCACCGACAGGATCGGCGCGCGCTCGACCGGCCGCACCACCACGCGCTCGATCAGCACGCCGCCGGCGAAGGCGATCAGCACGGTGAGCGCGAACGCGACCCAGTACGGCATGCCGTGCTGGATCAGCGTCCAGGCCAGATAGGTGGCGAACATCGCCATCTCGCCCTGCGCGAAATTCACCAGGTGCGTGGCCTGGTAGATCATGACCAGCGCCAGTGCCACGCTGGCGTAGATGCCGCCGGTCGCCAGCCCGGAGAGCACCTGGTGGATGAGCAGGGTGAGGTTCATCGGGTCAGTAGCCGAGGTACGAGCGCCGCACGGCCTCGTCGTCGCGCACGGACCGGGCCGGCCCCGAGACGACGACGCGGCCGGTCTCCAGCAGGTAGGCGTGGTCGGCCAGCTCGAGCGCCAGCGCGGCGTTCTGCTCGACCAGCAGCATGCTGATGCCGTCGCTGCGGTTGATGTCGCGGAAGATCGAGAAGAGCTCCTGCACCACCAGCGGCGCCAGGCCGAACGAGGGCTCGTCGAGCAGCAGCAGGCGCGGGCGCAGCATCAGTGCGCGCGACACGGCCAGCATCTGCTGCTCGCCGCCCGACAGCGTTCCCGCCTGCTGGCGCCGGCGCTCCTTCAGGCGCGGGAACCAGGCGAACATGCGCTCCTGGTCGAGCGCGACCTCGGCGCGGTCGCGCCGCGTGTACGCGCCCAGCCGAAGGTTCTCCTCGACGGTGAGGTTGAGGAAGGTGCCGCGGCCGTCGGGCACGTGCGCGACGCCCAGGCGCACGATCGTTTCGGTCGGCTTGCCGTCGATGCGCTGGCCCTCGAGCAGCACCTGGCCCTCGGTCTGCACCATCTGGCAGACCGCACGCAGGGTCGTCGTCTTGCCGGCGCCGTTGGCGCCGAGCAGCGTCGTGATGCCGCCGGCGCCGACCGCGAAGTCGATGCCGTGCAGCACCCGCGTCGGGCCGTATTGCGCGTGCAGGCCGCGCACCTCGAGGATCGGGGCGCTCATTGTTCGGTCCCGAGGTAGGCTCGCACGACGTCGGCGTTGCGCTGCACCTCGGCCGGCGTGCCGTCGGCGATCTTGCGGCCGAAGTCGAGCGCGACGACCTGGTCGGACAGGCGCATCACGAGGTTCATGTGGTGCTCTACGAGCAAGACCGTCAGCCGCAGTTCCTCGCGGATGCGACGGATCAGCTGCAGCAGCGACTCGACCTCCTCGTGATTGAGGCCGCCGGCCGGCTCGTCGAGCAGCAGCAGCTTCGGTGCGCTGGCCAGCGCGCGGCCGAGCTCGACGCGCTTCTGGATGCCGAACGGCAGGTCCATGACGCGCGCCTCGGCGACCGGCTGCAGCTCGAGCAGCTCGATGATGCGCGCCGCCTGCTCGTTCAGCCCGGCTTCCTCGCGGCGCACGCGCGGCAGCCGCAGCGCGTTCGAGAAGTAGCCGCTCTTGGTGCGGCAGTGGCCGCCGAGCAGGATGTTCTGGCGCACGCTCATGGTGCGGAACAGCGCGAGGTTCTGGAAAGTGCGGCCGATGCCCAGCGCGGCGATGCCGTGCGCCGGCGTCGCCACCAGCGGCCGCCCCTCGAAGCGGATGTCGCCCTCGCTGAACCGGTACAGCCGCGACAGGCAGTTGAACAGCGTCGTCTTGCCCGCGCCGTTGGGCCCGATCAGCCCGGCGATCGTTCCCGCCTCGACGTCGAACGAGACGCGCTCGAGCGCGGTGATGCCGCCGAAGCGCACCGTGACGTCGGCGACTTGAAGCAGCGGCGATGCGGCGGTCGGCTCGATCGGTGCCTCCTTGACGTGGCGTGCACCGTAAAGCACGGCATCGCGAATGCAATCGGTGGAACCCTAGGGCGGGTTCGCCCTCACGGCGCCAGCCGCCGCCGTCAGTGCGCCTGGTCCCAGTTCGGCCCGACGCCGACTTCGGCGAGCAGTGGCACCCGCAGCTCGGCCACCGAGGCCATGACGCGCGGCAGCTCGGCGCGCGCCCAATCGACCTCGGACTCGGGCACCTCGAACACCAGTTCGTCGTGCACCTGCAGGATCATCGCGGTGGCGCGCCGCTCGCGGTCGAGCGCCTGCTGCACCGCGATCATCGCCAGCTTGATCAGGTCGGCGGCCGTGCCCTGCATCGGCGCGTTGATCGCCTGCCGCTCGGCGGCGGTGCGGCGCGGGCCATTGCCGCCGCGAATCTCGGGCAGGTACACGCGCCGGCCGAACAGCGTCTCGACGTAGCCGCGCTCGCGGGCGGCGGAGCGCGTCTCGTCCATGTAGCGCCGCACGCCGGCGAAGCGCGCGAAGTAGCGGTCGATGTAGTCGCGCGCCGCCTTGGCCTCGATGCCGAGGTTGCTCGCCAGCCCGAACGCGCCCATGCCGTAGATCAGCCCGAAGTTGATCACCTT
>JBLMVT010000355.1:0-3479 GCA_050256835.1 Betaproteobacteria bacterium
CGTCGCGCGAGCAGTGGCGCGACGCGGTGCAGAGCTGGCTGCAGCGCCAGGCGCGGCGCATCTTCGAGGAGCGCTGCGCCCACTTCGCCCCGCGCCTGGCGGTGCGCGTGCGGCGCATCGCGCTCAGCTCGGCGCAGACGCGCTGGGGCAGCGCCAGCGCCGACGGCTCGGTGCGGCTGAACTGGCGCCTCGTGCACTTCGCGCTGCCGACCATCGACTACGTCGTCGCCCACGAGCTGGCGCACCTGCGTCACATGGACCACAGCCCGCTGTTCTGGGACGCGGTGCGCTCGGTGATCCCCGACGTCGACGACGCGCGCCGCCGGCTCAAGGACGACGTGCTGCCGGTGTTCGATTGAGCGAAGAGGCCGCGGTCGTTCAGACGGCGGCGAACCTGAACACCCCGTCCGCTCCGTGCTCGCGCCGCAGCTTGCCCGCGTACCACAGCGCGTGCAGGTGCGCGACCGACTCGCCCATCGCGAAGGTCGTCTGGTGCAGGTCGAGCGGGCGCCGGAACAGCACCGGCAGCAGGTCGGCGGCGCTTTGCGGCGCCTCGGCGCAGGCGGCCAGCACGTCGGCGCAGCGCGCATCGTGGTGGTCGGCGAGCTGGCCGATGCGCCGCTGCAGACCGGTGAACGGCTTGCCGTGCGAGGGCAGCACCAGGGTGTCGGCGGGCAGTTCGCGGTAGCGGTCGAGCGAGTCGAGGTAGAGCGTGAGCGGGTTCGCCTCGGGTTCGATGTCCATCACGCTCACGTTGGTGCTGATGCGCGGCAGCACCATGTCGCCCGAGATCAGCAGGTTCAGCTCGGGGCAGTGCAGCGCCATGTGCTCGGGCGCATGGCCGTAGCCGCCGATGCAGCGCCAGGCGTGCGCGCCGATGCGCACCATCGTCCCGTCGAGCAGGCGGTGGAACGCGGCCGGCACGTCCGGGACCATCGCGCCGTAGTAGTTGCTGCGTTGCCTCACCTTGGCCAGCGAGTCGGGATCGGTCAGCCCGTGGCTGGCGAAGAAGCGCGCCGCGCTCTCGCCGCCGTGGCCGGTGGTGCTTCGGCTGGCCATCCGGGCGGCGTTCCAGTCGGTCGCGCTGATCCACAGCCGGCACTGCCAGCGCTCGGTGAGCCAGTGCGCCAGGCCGATGTGGTCGGGGTGCATGTGGGTACAGACGACGCGCAGCACCGGCCGGCCGTCGAGCTGCGTCGCGAACACCTGCTCCCAGGCGGCGCGCGTCTCGTCGTTGGTGATGCCGCAGTCGACGATGGTCCAGCCGGCGCGGCCGTCGGCCTCGTCGGCGAGCAGCCACAGGTTGATGTGGTCGAGCGCGAACGGCAGCTGCATGCGCAGCCAGCGCACCCCGGGAGCGACCTCGAGCGCCGTTCCGGCCGCGGGCAGGGTGTCGCCCAGCGGGTAGTGCAGTTCGGCTTCGCGGTCGTTGGCCATGCGCTCGATTACATTTACGTTTACGTAAACGTCAGTGTAAGCCGCATGAGCGCCGCCCGCCCCAAGGAGACCCGCGCCGCCGACCCGAGGGACGGCGCGCGCACGTTCACCATCACCGAGCTGGCGCAGGAGTTCGACGTCACGCCGCGCGCCATCCGCTTCTACGAGGACGTCGGCCTGCTCACGCCGGCGCGCGCCGGCCGCCAGCGCGTCTACGCCCAGCGCGACCGCACCCGGCTCAAGCTGACGCTGCGCGGCAAGCGGCTCGGGCTGTCGCTGCAGGAGGTCAAGCAGCTGGTCGACATGTACGAGTCGCCGTCGGACACGGCGCAGCAGCTCGAGGCCTTCCTCGTCGTGCTGCAGGCGCATCGGCGCCAGCTCGAGCGGCAACTCGACGACATCGAGGTCACGCTGGCCGAGATCGGCCAGCACGAGGACCGCTGCCGGCGCCTGCTCGCCGAGGCGCGGCGCCGGCCGGCGCGCGCCAAGGTGGCGGCCCATTGACGCGGGAGCCGACGATGCGCCGCCCACACGAAACCGACCCCGAGGCGCTGCGCCGCCGCGTGCACGAATCGTTCGCGCGCCAGGCGGCGATGGCCACCCTCGGCGCCGAGCTGGCCGAGGTCGCGCCCGGCCGCGTGGTCATCGCGATGGCTCACGCTCCGCACCTGACGCAGCAGCACGGCTTCCTGCACGCCGGCATGGTCGCCGCCGCGCTCGACTCGGCGTGCGGCTACGCCGCCTTCACGCTGATGCCCGAAGGCGCGGCGGTGCTGACGATCGAGTTCAAGATCAACCTGCTCGCCCCGGCCAAGGGCCCGCGCTTTCGCTTCGAGGGCACGGTCGTCAAGGCCGGCCGCACGATCAGCGTCGTCGAGGGGCGCGCGCTGCAGATCGGCGACGGCGACGGCGAGCCGAAGCCGATCGCGACCATGACCGCGACCGTGATGACCATCGTCGGCCGCGACCTGAAGGACTGAGGAGACCGCATGAACCTGCCCGGACTCGACTTCCAGCTCGGCGAGGACATCGACGCGCTGCGCGACGCGGTGCGCGCCTTCGCCGCCGCCGAGATCGCGCCGCGCGCCGCCGAGATCGACCGCAGCGACCGCTTCCCGATGGACCTGTGGCGCAAGTTCGGCGAGCTCGGCGTGCTCGGCATCACCGTGCCCGAGGAATACGGCGGCGCCGACATGGGCTACCTCGCGCACATGGTGGCGCTGGAGGAGATCAGCCGCGCCAGCGCTGCCGTCGGGCTGTCGTACGGCGCGCATTCGAACCTGTGTGTCAACCAGCTCAAGCGCAACGGCAACGAGGCGCAGAAGCGGAAGTACCTGCCCAGGCTGGTGAGCGGCGAGCACGTCGGCGCGCTGGCGATGAGCGAGCCCGGCGCCGGCTCCGACGTGATCGGCATGAAGCTCAGGGCCGAGGAGCGAGGCGGCGTCTACGTGCTCAACGGCACCAAGATGTGGATCACCAACGGCCCCGACGCCGACGTGATGGTGGTCTACGCCAAGACCGAGCCCGAGCTGGGCGCGCGCGGCGTCACCGCATTCATCGTCGAGAAGGGGATGAAGGGCTTCTCGACCGCGCAGAAGCTCGACAAGCTCGGCATGCGCGGCAGCCACACCGGCGAGATGGTGTTCGACAACGTCGAGGTGCCGGCCGGCAACGTGCTGGGCGCGGTCAACGGCGGCGCCAAGGTGCTGATGAGCGGGCTCGACTACGAGCGCGCGGTGCTCGCCGCCGGCCCGATCGGGCTGATGGCCGCGGTGCTCGACAACGTGCTGCCGTACATCCACGACCGCAAGCAGTTCGGCCAGAGCATCGGCGAGTTCCAGCTCATCCAGGGCAAGGTCGCCGACATGTACACCGTGCTGCAGGCCGCGCGCGCGTTCTGCTACACGGTCGGCAAGAACCTCGACAAGCTGGGCCCGCAGCACGTGCGCCAGGTTCGCAAGGACTGCGCCAGCGTGATCCTCTGGTGCGCCGAGAAGGCGACGTGGATGGCCGGCGAGGGCATCCAGGTGTTCGGCGGCAAC
>JBLMVT010000356.1:0-2977 GCA_050256835.1 Betaproteobacteria bacterium
GGCGGGGCTAGCCGGTCAACCGGCCACCAGCACCGGGCCCGCCGCCAGCTCGCTCACCCGGTGCGGCGACCCCAGCGCGGCGATCTCGCTCATCACCGCCTCGTCCTCCCCAGGCTTGATGTGCGTGATGTGCACCTCGACGCTGCCGGCGAGCTGCGCCAGCTCGCGGCCGAGCATCGCCGGGCACAGGTGCTTGCTGATCTTCGCGAGCCCGCTCTCCTCGTCGCTGAACGCCGTCTCGATCACGAGGTGCGCAATGTCCATGCCGCGCAGCCGCTGCCATAGCGCGGGGTTCGGGCCGGTGTCGCCCGTGTAGACGAACCAGCGGCTCGCCGCGCCGGCCGCGGGGGGCGGCACCTCGAAGGCGAAGCCCACCGCCGGCACCGTGTGCGCCGCGGTCAGCACCTCCACCCGGCGGCCGTTCAGGTCGAGCACGTCGCCCTGTGCGAACGGCACGAAGCGCAGCACGGGCTGCTCGGCGCTCGGCAGGCGGCTGAAGTCGGGCCAGATGATGCCGTTGAAGACGTGCGCACGCAGCGCCTCGATCGTCTGCGGCAGCGCGTGCACCTGGATCGGCGGGCGGTGCAGTTCCTCGCGGTGGCGGATCACGCTGTCGGCCAGCAGCGGCACCGACAGGATGTGGTCCAGGTGCGAGTGGCTGAGCAGGATGTGCTCGATGCGGAACAGCTCGTCGAGCGTCAGGTCGCCGACCCCGCTGCCGGCGTCGACCAGCACGTCGTCGTCGAGCAGGAAGGCGGTGGTCTTGCAGCCGGCGGCGATGGCGCCGGAGCAGCCGAGGACGCGGATCTTCATCGGTGAGAGCTTCGCTGCAGGTCTTGGTGCCTTTGCGTCCGTCGGGGGCCCGTGCCGCCGGATCGGCCGGCGGCACGGTGCGACGCCATGGTGAGCCCTGCGGGCGCGGCGCGCAAGGCGCCGCCGTCACGTTCGCGGGGTCGGGATGAGGTTGCCTGGGGGCGGTGTGAGAAGGGTCACGGGGGCGGCCTCACTCAGGCACTGCCGGATTTCGGGCTCGGCAGAACCGGCACTGATGGCCGGTGACGCTTTCACTCTTCAGGGCTGCCCGGCAGAGCGGCCACCAGCGGCTGAACCTTGGCGCGCAGGTCGGCAAGGTCACTGTGGATCGTCTTCCAGACGATCTTCAGGTCCACCTTGAAATAGCCGTGGGCCACGGCGTTACGCATCTGGTAGGCGAATGCCAGAGGCAATTCGGGATGAGCAACAGCGAACTCTGGGTGGCGCGTCTCTATGTTGTGGCTGGCCTCGCCGATGATCTCGAAGTTGCGCAGCACCGCGTCCTGAACCAGCGGGTTGTTCGAGAACGCGGATTCGTCCATATCCTCCGTATAGCGCTGGATGCGTTCGATGGCTTCGAGGAGGTGCGCCAGATAGTCCACAAGGCGCTGCTGATCGCGCGTCATACGGGACGGGCCTCCGCGAGCACCGCATCCCGGAACTTGTCGGGCAAGGCGTCGGGAGTCAGCACGTCCACCGGCACGCCCAGCAGCTTGCCCAATTCGTGACGCATGGCGCCGATGTCGAACAACGTCGTCTCCGGCGTCGGGTCGACGAGGATGTCGAGGTCGCTGCTGTCCGTGTCACGGCCGTGCAGGGCCGAGCCGAACACGCGGGCATTCCGGGCACGGTGAGACTCGACAACGCGGCGGATTGCGTCCCGGTTCGAGTCCAATGCTTCAGACGGTTTCACGTTCTTCCCCTGCACACAATCGTGATTCTGCGGGGAACCTGGATTCCCGCTTGCGCGGGAATGACGGGCGCCGGCCCCGCTCAGGCCTGCACGAACTGCATCTGCGTGCCGGCGAGTTCGATCACGTCGCCGTTCTTCAGCGGCACCGAGTCGCCGACCAGCGGGTTGCCGTTGACGGTGGGGCGCAGGCTGCCCTCGACGTGGGCGAACACGTAGCCGCCGGGGCGCTTGGTGATCGAGGCGACCTGCACGCCGGGCTTGCCGACGGTGGTGACGACCTTGGTCAGGGTGACCTCGCGGCCGACCGCGGCGCCGTTGAGCACCTTGATCGCCGCCGGCGGCACGGCCGAGCCCGACAGCGTGGCGAAGTTCGACGCGCCGAAGTTCGACGGCCCGAACTGCGAGGCCTGCGCGCGCGGCGGCACGGGGGCCGGGAAGGTGCCCGGCTTGAGGACCATCGTCTTTTCGTAGTCGGTGCCGTCGTCGACCAGGTACTTGATCTTGTACTTGCCGATCTCGACCGTGTCGTTGTGCTGCAGCAGCTGCTTCTTGACGGCCTTGCCGTTGATGTAGGTGCCGTTGGTGCTGTTCAGGTCCTCGATGAAGACATCGTTGCCGGCCATCTGCAGCACCGCGTGCTCGCCGCTGACGGCGAGGTTGTCGATGACGATGTCGTTGTAGGGCCGACGGCCGAGGGTGGTCTTGTCCTTGGTGATCTGCACTTCCTTGATCACCACCCCGTCCAGTGATACGACCAGCTTGCCCATGCTTGACCTCGTCCCTCGTTGTCGTCGTGCGGCGCGCGTCGCGCCGTGCTGCGTGCGCCCGTGAAGGCCCGTTCGCTAGCGGCGGAACGGCCACCATGAACGCGCCGCCGGCGCCGCGCCGCCGCGAGAGCGCGCCAGGACCACCGAAATATTATCCTTTCCCCCCGCCTCGTTGGCGGCCGCGATGAGCTGCTCCGCCGCCGCTTCCAGTGACGGATTGGCCAGCAGCAGCTGCGCGATGGTGTCGCTGTCGAGCATGTCCGACAGGCCGTCGGAGCACATCAGGTAGGTGTCGCCCGGCTGCACCTCGTGCAGGTGCATCTCGAGCAGCACCGTGTCCTCGACGCCGACGGCGCGCGTCACCAGGTTCTTGTTCGACGAGTAGGCGGCCTGCTCGACGGTGATCAGCCCGGCGTCGATCTGCTCCTGCAGCAGCGAATGGTCGCGCGTGATCTGCGTCAGCCGCCCGGCGCGCAGGCGGTAG
>JBLMVT010000357.1:0-7544 GCA_050256835.1 Betaproteobacteria bacterium
TGCGCGACGCCACCGTGCGCGCCGAGGGCGACCTCGACGTGCGCGGCACGCTCGGCGTCGACCGCGATGCGCCGGTCGGCTTTCGCGCCATCCGCCTGCGCTTCACGCTCGACACCGACGCGAGCGACGAACAGGTCGCCACGCTGCTCAGGCTCACGGAGCGCTACTGCGTCGTCTACCAGACGCTGCGCCAGGCACCGCCGATCGAGGTTGGTGTCGACGCCGCGGCCAGCCGCGAGCTGGCCACCTCTCGCGTGCTCGCGGCGCCGCGCGAGCGCGTGTTCGACGCGATCCGCGACCCGGCGCGGCTGGCGCGCTGGTGGGGGCCGAAGGGCTTCGCCAACACCTTCGAGCAGTTCGACTTCCGCCCCGGCGGGCACTGGCGCTTCGTGATGCACGGCCCGGACGGCACCGACTACCCGAACGAGAACGAGTTCGCCGAGATCGCTGCGCCCGATCGCGTGGTGATCCGCCACCTGAACGGTCATCACTTCGAGCTGACCATCGCGCTGGCCGAGGCCGGGCCGGGCCGCACGCGCATCGAATGGCGCCAGCGCTTCGAGACGGCCGAAGAGTGCGCCCGCGCGGCGCCGATCGCGGTCGACGCCAACGAGCAGAACCTCGACCGCCTCGAGGCGGAGCTGGCGCGCCATGGCTGAGGCGCCGCAGCCGCTGGTCGTCGTCACCACCGTCGGCAGCGCCGACGACGCGCGCCGGCTGGCGCAGGCCGCGGTCGAGCTGCGCCTGGCCGCATGCGCCCAGCTGTCGACGATCGAGAGCTTCTACCGCTGGCAGGGCGCCGTGCAGCACGAGCCCGAGGTGCGCATCGTCTTCAAGACCACCGAGGCCGCCTGGCCCGCGCTGCGTGCCGCGATCCTCGAGCTGCACCCCTACGAGCTGCCGGCGATCCACGCCGTGCGGCCAGCGGTGGTGCACGAGCCGTACGCACGCTGGATCGCCGATGAGACCGAGGGAGCCATCCCATGAGCGAGACCTTCGACGGCGGCTGCACCTGCCGCGACGTGCGCTACCGCATGATCTCGCGGCCGCTGTTCGTGCACGGCTGCCATTGCCGCTGGTGCCAGCGCGAGACCGGCAGCGCGTTGGCCATCAACGCGATGATCGAGAGCGACCGCGTCGTGCTGCTGCAGGGCGAGCCCGAGACGGTGCTCACGCCGTCGGCAAGCGGGCGCGGCCAGAAGATCGTGCGCTGCCCGCGTTGCCGCGTCGCGCTGTGGAGCCACTACGCGGGCGCCGGCGACGCGGTGAAGTTCGTGCGCGTCGGCACGCTCGACGAGCCCGACCGCTTCCCGCCCGACATCCACATCTTCACCTCGAGCAAGCAGCCGTGGGTCGTGCTGCCGCCGGGCGTGCCGGCGGTGGCCGAGTACTACAAGGCGTCCGAACACTGGCCGGCGGAGAGCCTGGCGCGGCGGGTGGCGCTGCAGGGGCGAGCGAGGTGACGGTGCGAGCCGAGGCCATCGGGTACCCGCCTCCGTTCATGTCCCCCGGGCCGGGCTCGTGCCCGGCCCTCCTCCTAATACTTCACTGCGGCGGGTACCCGACGCCCTCGGCCTGCGACGCTGGTGGCACGCGTTGGCAGAGCATGTCGGATCGGGACGGCGGGGGGCCCTGCGCAGCGAAGTAAAGGATGAGGCTCGGGCGCGAGCCGGAGCCGGGGGACATGAGCGGAGCAGGGCGCCCCGTCGGCCCGATCTCGCGCCGTCGGGGCGATCCCGCCCCGAGCCCGCTTCAGCGCGTCGGCAGGCTGAGTGTCCCCTCGTCGGAGAAGCGGAACACGCCGAACGGTCCGCCCGCGAGCTTGCCGCTCAGCGCGTAGGGGATGTTGTCGAGGCTGTCGCCTTCGGCGATGCCGAGCGCCTGGCGCAGCGCCGCGAACGCCGAGATCGTCACCGGCACCGCGATCACCGTCTCGCCGAAGCGCGGCACGCTGCCTTTCTCGTCGCTCACTCCGGTGGCCAGCGACTTGCGGTTGACCGTCAGCTCGAGCGCCACGCCGTCGTAGTCGATCGCCGTCTCGTTCGGGTTCTGCACGCGCAGCTTGACGGCGAAGCGCAGTTCGAGCCCCTGCCCGGGCAGGGGCTCGAGGCCGACCAGGTGCACGCGCACCGGGTCGCGCGCCCCCACTGCGGCGCAGCCGGTCAGCGCGCACAGCACGGCGATGGCCAGGAGGACGAGGCGGAGGCTGGAGGAAGCGAGCGCGGTCATGGTGCGGACCTTCGGGCTGGATCGGCCCCGAGTATCCATCGCCCGCCCGGCGCGTCGCTTGCACGCGCGCAAGCCTTGCCGTCGCGCCTTCCGCCTCCGCCTGCCGTGCCGGCCTCGCGTCGCCGCGCAGAGCGGGTACGGCAGTTGCCGACTCCAGTGTCTCGGCTCCGCATGTGAGCCGACGTTACTTCTGGACTCACCCAAAGGAGATCGACATGACATCCATCCTGAAACCGTCCGCCCTCGCCATGGCACTCGGCCTCGCGCTCGGCGGCGCCGCCTGGGCGCAGAGCGACACCGGCAGCGCCACGACGCACGACAACGCGACGACCTCGTCGCAGGGCACCAGCACGAGCTCGGACGCGTCGATGAGCGCCGACACCATCCGCCAGGCGCAGCAGCAGCTCAGCGACAAGGGCCTGTACACCGGGCAGGTCGACGGCGTCATGGGGCCGAAGACGCAAGCCGCGCTGAAGGAATTCCAGCAGAAGCAGGGCATGCAGGCCAGCGGCAAGCTCGACTCGTCCACGCTCGCGGCGCTCGGCGTGCAGGCGGGCGGCGGCACGAGCAGCTCGCCGTCGTCGAGCATGGACAGCGGCACGTCGGGCAGCGCGGGCGCGGCGCCGCCGCCGAACGGCAGCGGCAGCACGAAGATGCCGGGCAGCGAAACCGGCCGCGACGCCTATCCGAGCGGCAGCACCGGCTCGACGCCCGCGACGCCCAAGCAGTAAGCGTTCCCCGCAGCCGGCGTCGCACCTGCGGCGCCGGCCTTTTCCTTGCCGCGTCCGACGCGACGCGCGTCAGCGGAAGTAGCCGAGCATGCGCTCGAGCGCGATGGTGAACGGCTGCTGCATCGCCGGCAGGGTGAGCAGCACGCCGACCAGGCCGACGCCGATCGTGATCGGGAAGCCGACCGCGTAGATGTTCATCTGCTGCGCGACGCGCGAGATCACGCCGAGCACGAGGTTGACGAACAGCAGCATCGCCACCAGCGGCAAGGCGATCCACAGCCCGAGGCGGAACACCTCGGTGCCCCAGACGTACGGATGCACCTGGCGCAGGAAGGCGAACGGCTCGTCGCCGACCGGGAACGCCTGGAAGCTCTGCACCACCGCGGCGATCACCAGCAGGTGCGCGTTGACGATGACGAACAGGAATGCCACGGTGGTGTCGAAGAAGCGCGCCACGCTGGTCGACTCGCTGCCGCTCATCGGGTCGAAGAAGGCCGCGAAGTTGAGCCCCATCTGCAGCCCGACGAGCTCGCCGGCGAAGCCGACCGCGGCGAACACGATACGCACCGCGAAGCCGAGCGACACGCCGATCAGCACCTGCTGCGCCACGGCGCCGAACATCGCGGCCGAGTCGAGCGCGATCGCCGGCATCGGCGGCAGCACCGCCTGCGCCGCCAGCGCGATCAGGAACGCCAGCGCGACGCGGATGCGCGCCGGCACCGGCCGCTGGCCGAACACCGGCAGCGTGCCGAACAGCGCCAGCGTGCGCAGGAACGGCCAGAGGATCGGCGCCAGCCAGGCGACGACCTGGGTGTCGGTGAAGGTGATCACCCGACGACGCTCGGGATCGACTGCAGCGTGCGCTGCAGGTACTCGACCAGCGTCGTGACCATCCACGGCCCGGCGAACGCGAGCACGGCGACGACGGCGACGATCTTCGGCACGAACGACAGCGTCGCCTCGTGGATCTGCGTGGCCGCCTGCAGGATGCTGACCACCAGCCCGACCAGCAGCACGACGAGCAGCACCGGCGCCGAGACCATCAGCAGCATCAGCATGCCCTGCTGGCCGAAGGTGAAGACTTGTTGGGCGTCCATCGAATAAGGAGGGCGCGCCGTTCAGGTCGCGAAGCTCGCCGCCAGCGAGCCGAGCAGCAGGTTCCAGCCGTCGGCCAGCACGAACAGCATCAGCTTGAACGGCAGGGCGACCAGCACCGGCGACAGCATCATCATGCCCAGGCTCATCAGCACGCTGGCGACGATCATGTCGATGATCAGGAACGGGATGAAGATCAGGAAGCCGATCTGGAACGCGCTCTTCAGCTCGCTGGTGACGAACGCCGGCACCAGCACCTTGAACGGCACGTCCTCGCTCTTCACGCCGGCGTCGAGCTTGGCCAGCCTGGCGAACAGCATCACGTCGCTCTGGCGCGTCTGCTTGAGCATGAAGGTGCGCAGCGGCGCCTCGCCGCGCTCGAGCGCGGCATCGAACGCGATCTTGTTCTCGGCGTAGGGCTTGTAGGCGTCGGCATAGACCTTGTCGAGCGTCGGGCTCATTACGAAGAAGGTGAGGAACAGCGACAGCCCGACGATCACCTGGTTGGGCGGCGCGGCCTGCGTGCCGATCGCCTGGCGCACCAGGCTGAGCACGATGACGATGCGCGTGAAGCCGGTCATCATCAGCAGCAGCGCGGGCAGGAACGACAGCGCGGTGAAGAACAGCAGCGTCTGGACCGGCACCGAATAGCTGGTGCCGCCCGCGCCCTGGCCGATCAGCAGCGGCAGGGTCGCGTTGCCGCCCGCGGCCTGCGCCTGCGCGAGCAGCGGCAGCGCGGCCAGCGCGGCCAGCGCGAGGCCCGCGGCGGCGCGGCGGATGCGGTGCTCAGGAGCCACCACCGTCCTTCTTGAACGAGCGCAGCAGCTGCGCGAACGGCGCCGTCGGCAGCGTGGCCGGCGGCAGCGAGGCCTCGTCCTGCGGCACCATCATGTAGACGGTGCTGATCGCCTGCGGCGTGACGCCGAGCACCAGCCAGCGCTTGTCCTCGCCAGTGCCGACCTCGACGGTGACAAGCCGCTGGCTCGGCGAGATCGGCAGGCTGGCGACGGTGCGCATCAGCCCGCCGGCGCCGGCGGCGCCGAGCGGCGTGCGCTTGAGCAGCCACAGCACGAGCGGGATCGCCGCGATCACGACGACGAACCAGAGCAGGGAGGCGGGGAGCGAGGACATGGTGCTTGTGTCATGCCGGAGCCGGTCCGGCATGCGGTTTGTGTTCAGCCGTTCTTGCTCAGGCGGCGCATGCGCTCGCTCGGCGTGACGATGTCGGTCAGGCGGATGCCGAACTTGTCGTTGACGACGACGACCTCGCCCTGCGCGATCAGGTAGCCGTTGACGAGCACGTCCATCGGCTCGCCGGCCAGCGCGTCGAGCTCGACGACCGAGCCCTGCGCGAGCTGCAGGATGTGCTTGATCGGGATCCGCGTGCGGCCCAGCTCGACGGTGAGCTGCACCGGGATGTCGAGGATCATGTTGATGTCGTTGCCCGCACCGTGCGTCGGCCCGGGCGCGAAGTTGGCGAACGCCGCCGGCGCGACCGATTCGGTCTGCACCTGCACGGCGCCGTCGCCCTCGGCCGCGGCCTTGCCTTCGGCGAGCGCGGCGGCCCACTCGGCGGCCATCGCGTCCTCGTCGGACATCGGCTGCGCGGCGGCGGTGCTATCGGACATGGCGTTCTCCCATCCATCCGGCGTCGGCGCCGGTCAGCAACTGGTTCACCTTGATCGCGTACTTGCCGCGCGAGGTGCCGTAGTGGCACTCGAGCACCGGCACGCCGTCGACCTTGGCCTGGATCGCGGGCTCGAGGTCGAGCTCGATGAAGTCGCCCGGCTTGAGCGCGAGCAGCTGCTCGACGGTGGCCGGCGCGGTCGCCAGCTCGGCCACGAGCTCGACCTCGGCGGCCTGGATCTGCTGCTCGAGCAGGCGGACCCAGCGCCGGTCGGGCTCGGCCGCGTCGCCCTGCATGCTGGAATACAGCACGTCGCGGATCGGCTCGAGCGTCGAGTAGGGGATGCAGAAGTGCAGCGTGCCGGTCGTCTCGCCGATCTCCAGCGTGAACGACGACGAGACGACGATCTCGCTGGGCGTCGCGATGTTGGCGAACTGCGGCTGCATCTCCGAGCGCTGGTACTCCAGCGCGAGCGGGAACACGCCCTGCCAGGCGCGGCCGTACTCGGCGATCACGACGTCGACCAGCCGGCCGATGATGCGCTGCTCGGTCGGCGAGAAGTCGCGGCCCTCGATGCGCGTCTGGAACTTGCCGCCGCCGCCGAACAGCGAGTCGATCACCGCGAACACCAGCGTCGGGTCGCACACGACCAGCCCCGAGCCGCGCAGCGGCTTGACGGCGACGATGTTGAAGTTCGTCGGCACGACGATCTCTCGCAGGAAGGCGCTGTACTTCTGCACCTTGATGCCCGACAGCGACACCTCCGGGCTCTTGCGGATGAAGTTGAACAGGCCGAGCCGGATGTTGCGGGCGAAGCGCTCGTTGACGATCTCCATCGTCGGCATGCGCCCGCGGACGATGCGCTCCTGGCTCTCCAGCTTGTACTCGCGCACCGCGCCGGCGGGCGTTTCGTCCGCCTCGAGCTTCTGGCTCTCGCCGGTGATGCCCTGCAGCAGCGCGTCGACTTCGTCCTGCGAGAGGATCTGTTGAGTCATGACAGCCCCTCGTCCGACGGGTACGTCGGCCGGCCCCCCGAGGGGGCGCGGGCCGGCTTGGGAGCGGCCCGGCGCTCGGCCCGCGGGACGGAGTGCGAGCTGCGCTGGCTCTTTTTCATTGAATGATGAAGCTGGCGAAGTTGACGCGCCGGATCGGGCCGATGTCGGCCTTCGCCGGGGCGTCTTCGGGGACGTCGTAGCCCATGGCGCGCGTCGACTCGCGGCGGATCTCGCGCGCCAGCTGTTCCTTGCCGGGGCGGCCGGCCAGGTCGGCCGAGGTCTTGTGCGTGAGCAGCAGCAGGATCGCGTTGCGGATCGACGGCATGTAGCCCTTGACGCGTTCGGCCGCGTGCTCGTCGTCGACTTCGAAGGTCACGCCGACCTGGGCGAAGCGCTCGACCTCCTTGTCGGCCAGGTTGACGGTGAAGACGTCCAGCGGCACGTAGGTCGGCGGCTTGGCGGGGTCGCGCTCCGCTTGCGCGGCGGCCGGCTCGGCGCCTTCCTCGGCGGCAGCGGCGGCGGCGCGCTTCTTCATCACCAGCAGTGCGGCGCCGCCGAGCGCAGCCAGCAGCAGCGCGGCGGCCAGCACGACGAGCAGCTTCTTGCTCGGCAGGCGGCGCGCTGCGCGCGGCGCAGCTTCGGCGGACTTGGCGTCGGCCACGGCGGCAGCGGCGGCGGGGGGCGGCATCGATCGGGCTCCTTGGGGCAGCGCGGCGCCGCGTGGTGCGGGCGCGATGCGGTCCATTATTCGAAGCGGGAGCGCCCGCGAAGCCCCGATAAGTGCGGCAAAAGCCGGCCTGTCAGGCGTACTCGTCGACGCCGTCGGCCCTCACGCGGCGCAGCGCGAGCGGGGCGGCGCGCGTGGCC
>JBLMVT010000358.1:0-3930 GCA_050256835.1 Betaproteobacteria bacterium
CGCTGATCGAGGACGTGCCGTACAACGTCGACCCCGCGCGACTGGCCTTCACGCGCCACGCGCCGCAGGCGCTGGCCGGCCTGGCCGAGGCCGGCTACGCGCTGGTCGTCGTCACCAACCAGCCGGGCATCGCCGCCGGCCGCTTCAGCCGCGCCGACTTCGCGCGCCTCGAGCAGGGGCTGCGCGAGCAGGTGCGCGCGCAGGCCGGCGTCGAGCTGGAGGGCGTGTACGCCTGCCCGCATGCACCGGGTGTCGGCCGCACGCCCGGCTGCCTGTGCCGCAAGCCCGCGCCCGGCCTGCTGCGGCGCGCCGCGCGCGAGCTGAACCTCGACCTCGGCGCGTCGTGGATGGTCGGCGACATCCTCGACGACGTCGAGGCCGGCCGGCGTGCCGGCTGCCGCACCGTGCTGCTCGACGTCGGCCACGAGACCGTGTGGCGGCTGTCGCCGCTGCGGCTGCCGCACCACCGCTGCCGTGACCTGCTCGACGCCGCCCGCCTGATCGTCGACGGCCCCGCCCCTCGTCGCCCGCCCGCCGCGCTGCTGTGGTCGTCGGCAGCACATCCGGCGGGTTGGCGATGAGCGGCGCCGGCGCCTTCCGCGGCGATCGCGCCCACACACCGGAGCCGGCCCGATGAACGCCACCGTCCCCGACGCCGCGCGCGCCAAGGCCGACGCGCTGCGCCGCTGGCACGCCGTGCGCAACGTGCTCGCCGTGCGGCTGGACAACCTCGGCGACGTGCTGATGACGACGCCGGCGCTGGCGGCGATCCGCCACACGCTGCCGGCCGCGCGCCTCACGCTGCTCGGCTCGCCGGCGGGCGTCGCGGTGGCGGCGCACGTGCCAGTGATCGACGACGCGATCGCCTTCGAGGCGGCTTGGGTCAAGCGTCCGCGCGCCGACAGCGAGAACGCGCACGACCTCGGCCAGCACGAGTCGCGGCTGGTCGACCGCTTGGCCGAGCGCCGCTTCGATGCCGCCATCGTCTTCACGGTGTGCACCCAGAGCGCGCTGCCGGCGGCGCTGCTGTGCCGGCTGGCCGGCATTCCGCTGCGCCTGGCGCATTCGCGCGAGAACCCGTACGCGCTGCTCACCGACTGGGTCTCCGAGTGCGACGTGGTCGGCGCGGACATGCGCCACGAGGTCGCGAGACAGCTCGCGCTGGTGGCGGCGGTCGGCTTCCATGCGCAGGACGACCGGCTGCTGTTCCGCTTCGGCGTCGAGCACGTGAGGCGGCTGCGCGAGCGCCTGGCCGAAGCCGGGCTCGATCCGGCGCGGCCGTACTTCGTCGTCCACCCCGGCGCGAGCGCGCCATCGCGGCGCTGGCCGGCCGAGCGCTTCGGCGCGGCGGCCGAGCTGATCGCCGAGGGCAGCGGCTGCGACGTCGTGTTCACCGGCGATGCCGGCGAGCATGCGCTGGTCGAGGCGGCGCGCCAGGCGATGACACGGCCGTCGGTGTCGCTGGCGGGGCGCCTCGAGCTCGGCGAGCTGGCGGCGCTGATCGCCGGCGCGCAGCTGCTGGTGGCCAACAACACCGGGCCGGTGCACCTGGCCGCGGCGGTCGGCACGCCGGTGGTCGACCTGTACGCGCTGACCAACCCGCAGCACACGCCGTGGAAGGTGCGCTCGCGCGTGCTCAACCACGACGTGCCGTGCCGGCACTGCCTGAAGAGCGTCTGCCCGTTGGGGCATCACGACTGCCTGCGCCGCGTCGCGCCGGACGAGGTCGCGCGCGCCTCGCTCGAGCTGATGGGCCCCGGCCCCGCGCTGCCGCTGCGCACGCGAGCGAGCTGCGCCGGTGTGCCGGCCGAGAGCGCGCCGCGCGCCGCCGCGGAGGCCACGCCGTGATCACGCTCGGCCTCAACGCCGCGTTCCACGACTCGGCGGCGGCGCTGGTGGTCGACGGCGTCGTCGTCGGCGCGGCCGAGGAGGAACGCTTCACGCGCATCAAGCACGCCAAGCGACCGTTGCCGTTCTCGGCCTGGGAGCTGCCGTTCCACGCGATCGACTTCTGCCTGGCCGAGGCGGGCGCGACGCTGGCCGACGTCGACCACGTCGCCTACAGCTTCGACCCGCGCACCTTCCTCGGCGAGCGCGCCGGGGCGGCCACGCTGGCGCTGCCACTCGAGCCGTCGGCGGCGCCGCACGCCGACTGGGACAACCCCTGGGACCCGCTGTTCGCCGCCTACGCCGCCAACGCGCCGCGCCTGCTGGTCGACGCCGTGCCGCACCACCTGCGCGCGCGCTTTCCCAAGGGCGCGCTGCGCTTTCGCTTCCACCACCTCGACCACCACCTGTGCCACCAGGCGAGCGCCTTCCTCGCCGCGCCGTTCGAGTCGTGCGCGGTGCTGACGATCGACGGCCGCGGCGAGCGCGCGACGACCAGCTACGGCGTGTACCGCGACGACGCCTACGCGAGCCTCGGCGCGGTGCACATGCCGCATTCGCTGGGGCTGCTCTACGAGCGCATCACCGCCCACCTCGGCTTCCTGCATTCGAGCGACGAGTACAAGGTGATTGCGCTGGCCGCACTCGGCGAACCGACCTATGCCGGGCTGCTGCGCGCGGCGCTGCGCGTGGGCGCGGACGGGCAGTTCCGCATCGCCCCGCTCGACCTGAAGACGCTGTTCGGCCCGCCGCGCGGCGCGGGCGAGCCGCTGACTCAGCGCCACTTCGACCTCGCCGCCTCGCTGCAGGTCGTGCTCGAGGAGAGCGTGCTCGCGCTGGCGCGCTGGCTGCGCGAG
Source organism: Betaproteobacteria bacterium (assembly GCA_050256835.1). Taxonomy (GTDB): domain Bacteria; phylum Pseudomonadota; class Gammaproteobacteria; order Burkholderiales; family Burkholderiaceae_C; genus JAMHWF01. The sequence goes on from JBLMVT010000358.1 coordinate 2,745, forward strand.
GCCAGTGGCGAGCGCCGGCTCGCGATGGCCGGCGGCGTGGCGCTCAACTGCGTGATGAACGCGAAGTTGCGCGACGCGGGCCTGTTCGACGCCGTCTGGGTGCAGCCGGCGGCGGGCGACGCCGGTACCGCGCTCGGCGCCGCGCTGTGGGTCGACGCACGCGAACGTCTGGCGCCGACGTCCCCCGTCATTGCCGCGCAGGCGGGAATCCGGCCCGTCGACCATACGGGCCCGGGCATGGGCGAGGACCAAGCGCGCGCCACCCCGCTCGCACCGCGCGTCTGGCACATGGCGCACGCCTACCTCGGGCCGGGCTACAGCGACGAGGCGATCGAGGAATTGCTGCGCTGGGCGAAGCTTCCGTACCGCCGTCTCGACGATGCGCAGGACATCGCCGAGTCGACGGCGCGGCTGCTCGCCGACGGCCGGATCGTCGGCTGGTTCCAGGGCCGCATGGAGTTCGGGCCGCGCGCGCTCGGCGCGCGCTCGATCCTCGCCTCGCCGATCGACTCGGCGATGCAGGCGCTCCTCAACGAGCTGAAGGACCGCGAGGACTTCCGCCCGGTCGCACCGGCGCTGCCGCAGGAGGAACTGGGGCGCTGGTTCGCGCCCGCCGCGGCCAACGGCGGCGCGTCGCCGTTCATGCTGTTCGTCTACGACGTCGCGCCCGGCCAGGCCGCGCGCATTCCCTCGGCCTGCCACACCGACCGCACGGCGCGCGTGCAGACGGTGAGCGCCGACACCCACCCGCGCTTTCACGCGCTGCTGGCCGCGTTCGGCCGGCTGACCGGCGTGCCGGTGCTGGTCAACACCTCGTTCAACGTGCGTGGCGCGCCGATCGTCTGCACGCCGCGCGACGCGGTCGAGGCCTTCTTCAGCACGCCGCTCGACGCGCTGGTGATCGGCCCCTTCGTCGTCACCAAGCCCGGCCCGCCGACGGCGCGCGCCGGCATGGGCGAGGCCGCGCTGGAGGCGCTGTCGTGAGCACCGGGGCGCGGCGCGGGGATGCGCTCGTGACCCGCGCCTTGCCGAGCGTCAGCGTCGTCATCCCGACGTTTCGGCGGCCCGCGCTGCTCGCGCGCTGCCTGGCCGCCGTACCATTTGTGGCATACAAAAATGCAGTGTCGCCGTCATAAGGCGCCACAATCAAGGCATCTTTGGGGGTCATCTTATCTACTTCAGCTCC
>JBLMVT010000359.1:0-3387 GCA_050256835.1 Betaproteobacteria bacterium
GGTAGGTTGCGGTGACGTGGATGGTTTGAAGCGGATTGCGCAGGTCATGACCCAGCACGCCGAGCAGCAGGTTGCGAGATTGCTCGACCTGATCGCTGAAGAAGCTGATCGATTCGGCAAGAGCCTGGTCGATCGCCTCGTTGAATCGGATCACGTCATAGAACTCGGTGCGGGCGGCATCCCGGAACTTGTCGGACCAGAGGCGAAGCACGCTTGTCCGCAGCGCCCGGTACTCGGCAGCGAGCTGCTTGATATCGAAGCCACTACGGGCGCGCAGCACGGCGTGGGTCTGGGCGGCCGTCTCGGAAGCATCGAACGCCGGCTCTGCAAGGCCGTGGGACTTGTCGAGCTGCTGTTGGCGGCTCTGGTACGTCGACATGTCCGCGGCCACTGCTTGCAGGATCTGTACTGCGTGGTCACGAAGGGCCAGCGAGCTCATTCCCTTGGCCGCCCGCAAGAGGCCCGCGGCCAACTCTTCCCACTCGACGACGAGTGGCTCCATGTTAGTGAGGCTGAAGTCAGCGAGTCTCATAGGACCTCCCCGGCGTGAAGAAGGCGCTCACCGTTCAGGCAACAACGCTTAGAGGAGCGGATGATCATAGGCTCCGAACGGTCCCACTGCGGTCAAAGCCTGCTCGGCGTCGAATGCGATCAGCGTCGGCCAGCGCCACAGTGGTCGATGACCTCTAATGAACGACACTCCCTATGTCTCGCAATGGCCGCGTGCGGAAGGCGCATTTCGTGCTGAACGGACGCAAACAACCGTTGTTCTGCCTGCCGCTATGGCGTCAAATCTGACGGCCTAAAGTTGCCACGGCGCTTAGCGATGCAAAAGAGGTGCCGGCGCGCGGTCAGTCGAGCGCCTTGCGGAACCGCAGCACCGAGGCGGCAAGCAGCGTCGAGCCCAACACAGCGAGGCCCAGCAGCTGCGGCCAGAGTACGTCGAAGCCCACTCCCTTTAGGAAGCTGCCGCGAATGATGATGAGAAAGTAGCGCAGGGGATCTAGCAGCGTTAGCCACTGCAGCGCCTCGGGCATGCTGGCGATGGGAAAGCCGAACCCCGAGAGGATGAACATCGGGTTCAGCACGAAGAAGTTCGACGCGAAGGCCTGCTGCTGAGTCGTGCAGACCGTCGAGATCAGCAGCCCGATGCCCAGCGCGCTGAGCAGGAACAGGCACGTGCCCACGAGCAGCACGAGAGCGCTGCCGGCGAACGGGATGCGAAACCACATCAGGCCCACCCCGGCGACGATGGCCACTTCCATCAACCCGATCAGGAAGAAGGGCAGCGTCTTGCCGCGGATGAACTCGACCGGCCTGATCGGCGTCACGAGCAGCTGCTCCAGGGTGCCCACCTCGCGCTCGCGCACGATCGCGAACGCGGTGAGGTTGACGATGGTCACCAGCACCAGCGAGCCGATGACCCCGGGCACGAAGAACCAGCGGCTGTTGAGGTTCGGGTTGTACCAGTAGCGTTGCGCCACGTTCACCTGCATGCGCGGCGCGGTCAGCGCCCGGCCGCTGGCCTGCACCAGCTCGAGGGCATGCTTCGCGCCGAAGTCCTGTGCAATCTGTCCGACGTAGCCCAGCGCGATCAGCGCGGTGTTGGAGTTGGTGCCGTCGGCGATCACCTGCAGCGGTGCATCGCGGCCGGTGCGCAGTTGCGCCGAGAAGCCGGGCGGGATGACGAGCCCCACGTGCACCGCGCTGCGCTCGATGGCGGCCTCCACCTCCTGGTGCGTCTGCGCCATCCGGGTCACCACGAAGCGGCTGCTGTGCACGAATGCAGCCACCAGCGCCCGGCTCTCCGGCGTGTGGTCCTGGTCCAGCACGATGGTCGAAACGTTGAAGACCTCGAACGTGGCCGCGTAACCGAACAGCAGGATCTGGATGATTGGCGGCACGATGAGCCTGTAGCGCGCCGAGGCGTCGCGGCGCAGCTGCAGAAATTCCTTGAGCAGCAGTTGCAGGATGCGCTGGAGCATGGCCGCGCCCTCAGTCCAGCGTCTTGCGGAAGGCGCGCGCCGCCAGCACCACGATCACCGCCGCGTACAGCGCCAGGCAGGCGATCGGCAGCAGCAGCTCCTGAGCGCTCGATCCCTTCAGGAAGATCGACTTCAGGATCGTGACGTAGTAGCGCGCGCTGACCAGGTAGGTCACCCCCTGCACGAATTTGGGCATCTGGTCGATCGGGAAGGTGAAGCCCGACAGCAGCGTGGTCGGCAGCATCGTGACCACCAGCGCGATCTGGCTCGCGCCGACCTGACTGCGGATGCCTACCGAGATCAGATAGCCGATCGAGAGCACCACGGCGAGGAACAGGCTGCTGGTGCCGAACAGCGTGGCGAGCGCGCCGCGGAACGGCACCTCGAACCAGCCCACGGCCACCGCGAGGCAGATCGCGGCGTCCAGCAGCCCGACCGCGAAGTAGGGGCTGAGCTTGCCGATCATCAGCTCCAGCGGCGTCACCGGCGTGGACACGAGCAGCTCCATCGTGCCGCGCTCCCATTCGCGCGCGATCGTGAGCGACGTGAGCTGTGCGCCGATCACCGACATGACCAGCGCGACGACCCCGGGGATGATGAAGTAGCTGCTCTCCAGGTCCTCGTTGAACCACACCCGGGGGCGCAGCTCCAGCGGCGTCAGCGCATGGGTCGGCAGGCCGCTTCGCTGTAGGGCCTGCACCTGTACCTCGCGCGACCAGGCACCGATCACGCCTTGCGCGTACCCGGCGGCTATGGTCGCGGTGTTCGAGTCGGTGCCGTCCACGAGCACCTGCACGGTCGCCGAATGGAGGTCGTCGAGCCCGCGGGAGAACTGCGCCGGCACGACGACGGCTAGGCGGCACGACCCATCGTCGATGCGCCGGCCCGCCCGGGCCGCGAGTGTGTCCACCTCCTCGATTTCGAAGTAGCGCGAGGCCGCGAAGCGCTTCAGCAGGTCCTGCGAGCGCTGGCTGCCTTCCTGGTCGACGACGCACAAGGGGATGTGCTTTACGTCGAGCTTGACGCCGTAACCGAGCAGGAACATCTGCATCAGTGGCAGCAGCAGCGCGATCATCAGGCTGCGCGGGTCACGCACCACCTGCAGCGCCTCCTTGCGCGCCACGGCGACGACGCGGCGCCACTTCATGCCGGCGCCTCGGCACGCGAGGCCTGCACAAGGTGCACGAACATGTCCTCCATCGACGGCGCGATCGGTCGCAGCGTGGCGTCCGTGATGCCGTGCGCGTGCAGCACCGCCCGCACGGCATCGGCCGTGGCGGCCGACTCGGCGACCAGGTGCACGGTGTTGCTGAACACTGCCGCGTCGCGCACGCCCGGCGCCGCGCCCGCCAGCGCGAGCGCCTGCGCCGTCTGCGCGCACGAAAGCTCCAGCAGCGTCCCG
>JBLMVT010000360.1:0-3326 GCA_050256835.1 Betaproteobacteria bacterium
CTGCGCTCGGACAGATGCGACGAGTCAGTTCACGTGGCGCGCTGCGCGCGCTGGCCACGAGCCCTGCGCGCCTCGGCGGCTCATATGCGCTGCGCGACCTGCCCGCCCGCCCCTTTGCAGAACCAGCGGTGGCACGCGCAGCGAACGCCACCTCCGCTGCTCGAGCGGCAGGCGGTACCCGGGACGGGCGATCTAGTTGTAGTTTCTCAGGACGTTGTTCCCGTCGAAGCCGAGGCGGGAAGCCGGGGGTTTGTGCTCGGTGGCCGAGTGCGGACGGTGGAAGTTGTAGTGATGCATCCAGGGCGGCAGTTCATCGGCACGGTGCTGTGAACTGGGATAGCGGTAGGCATAAGCCCACTCGCGCAGCAGCGTCTGGATGAAGCGCTCGGCCTTGCCGTTGGTGCGTGGTGTGTACGGTCGCGTGCGGATGTGGCGCAGGCCCAGACGACGCAGCAGCTTGGCGAAGCGGCGCGACTTGTAGGCCGAGCCGTTGTCGGTCATGACCTGCGCGACGCGCACGCCCAGCCGGCGGTAGTAGCGCAAGGCATCGAGCACGAAGGCGCAGGCACTCTTGGCCGTCTCGTCGGTGCGCAGTTGGCTGAAGCCCAGGCGCGAGTGGTCGTCGATGGCCACGTGCAGCGCCTGCCAGCCCGCGCGCGGCGTGTAGCGGGTGCGGTCGCCGGTGACGCGGTGGCCGGGCTGCTCGAAGCGCGCCAGCTTCTTGGTATCGAGGTGCAGCAACTCACCGGCACTCTTGCGCTCGTAGCGCCGCCCAGCGACGGCTGGCTGCAGCGCGGGCAGCCGCGCCACGCCGGCGGCCTGGCAGGCGCGCGCCACGGTGCTCTTGGACAGACCCACGCGTTCGGCAATGCACGCGTAGGTCAGCCGCTGCGTACGGCGCAGCGCCACCGCCCGCTCGAGCTTGCTCGCATCGCTGCGCTGCGGGCTGCGCTGCGGACGCGAGCTGCGATCTCGCAGCCCGGCCGCGCCCTGGGCGGCATGCCGGCCGCGCCACTTGCGCGCCGTGCGCGTGCTGATCCCGGCGGCCTCGGCCGCCGGGATCAGCCCGATGCGCTCGATCTGTTGCATCAAATGCTCTCGCCCTCTGGGCGTCAATGCGGCATTCTTGTGGCTGTTCATCCGAGGGCTCCTGAAGGCGACGGGTTGGTGTGAGAACCCCCATCTTCCTTCACCTCGGGTGAACAACCTCTTGGGAAACGACATCTAGCCCGTCGCCCGCGCCGGCGCGGGTGCTGCGGCATGATCGGGCCATGCCCGACTCCGACCTGTCCGCGGCGCTCGCGCCCGAGGCGCAGCGCGTGGCCGACACCGGCTTCGCCTTCGTCCCCGCCGCCCGCCTGCGCAGCGCGCTCGGCGCGGACGCGATCGCCGCCTGGCCCGCGTTCGCCGCGAGCTGGGACCGGCTCGAACTCGACACCTACATGGCCGACGGCGGGCGCTACCGGCGACGCCGCTACGCCACGCTGTCGGCCGCCGCCGGCTCCGACGCGCTCGCGCTCGAGCCGCACCAGCCGCACTACCAGAGCCTCGAGTACAACCGGCTGAACGGCGGCGTCGCGCGCCACTTCGCGCCGATCGAGGACGTGGTGCTGCGCGCGCCGACGCTGCGCGCGCTGCTGCGACTCGGCCTCGCGCTGTTTCGCGTCCTGCAGCCCGGCCGCGCCGCGCACGTCGAGGTGCACCAGTTCCGCATCGAAGCGCGCGCCGGTGCGCAGGGCCTGCCGACGCCCGAGGGCGCGCACCGCGACGGCGTCGACTTCGTGCTGGTGACGATGGTCCGCCGCACCAACGTCGGCAGCGGCACGACCGAGATCTTCGACCTGCGGCGCGAGCGCATCGACGCCTTCACGCTGGTCGAGCCGGGCGACAGCGCGCTCGTCGATGACCGGCGCGCCCTGCACGGCGTGACGCCGATCGTGCCGGTCGACCCGGCCCTCCCGGCGTGGCGCGACGTGCTGGTCGCGACCTACCGCGCCACGGCGTGATCAGCCCGGGCTGAGCCTGCGCACGAGCGTGCCAGCACCGGTGCCAGCGCCGCGCCGGTGTGCGTGCCGGCGGCGACGACCTGCTCGGGCGTGCCGGCGGCGACCACGCGTCCGCCCGCGGCGCCGCCCTCGGGCCCGAGGTCGATGACCCAGTCGGCCTCGGCGATGACGTCGAGGTCGTGCTCGATGACGACGACGCTGTGCCCGCCGTCGACCAGCCGGTGCAGCACGCGGATCAGCTTCTCGACATCGGCCATGTGCAGGCCGACCGTCGGCTCGTCGAGCACGTACAGCGTGTGCGGCGCGCGCTGGCCGCGGCGCGTCACGTCGTCGCGCACCTTGGTGAGCTCGCTCACCAGCTTGATGCGTTGCGCCTCGCCGCCCGACAGCGTCGGCGACGGCTGGCCGAGCGTGAGGTAGCCGAGGCCGACATCCTCGAGCAGCTTCAGCGGGTGCGCGATCGCCGGCATGGCGGCGAAGAACTCCACCGCCTCGTCGACCTCCATGCGCAGCACGTCGCCGATGTTGCGGCCGCGCCAGGTGACGGCCAGCGTCTCGGCATTGAAGCGCTGGCCGTGGCAGACCTCGCACGGCACCTTCACGTCGGGCAGGAAGCTCATCTCGATGGTGCGCACGCCCTGCCCTTCGCAGGCCGGGCAGCGGCCCTCGCCGGTGTTGAACGAGAAGCGCGCGGGCCCGTAGCCGCGCGCCTTGGCCTCCAGCGTCTCGGCGAACAGGCGCCGGATCGCGTCCCAGAAGCCGACGTAGGTGGCGGGGCAGGAGCGCGGCGTCTTGCCGATCGGCGTCTGGTCGACCTCGAGCACGCGCTCGACCGCCGGCCAGCCGTCGATGCCGGCGCAGCCGTGCCAGGCCGGGGCGCCGCCGCGCCGGTTGACGAAGGTCAGGTTGTCGAGCAGCACGTCGCGCGCCAGCGTCGACTTGCCCGACCCGCTGACCCCGGTGACCGCGACCAGGCGGCCGAGCGGAAGGGCGACGTCGAGGTCGCTCAGGTTGTGCAGCGAAGCGCCGCGTATGGTGAGCCAGCCGTCTCCCACCGCCCGCCGCGGCTGCAGCGGATGCACCAGCGGGTTGGCCAGCAGGCGGCCGGTCGTCGACGTCTCGTGGCGCGACAGCTCGGCCACCGTGCCCTGCGCCACCACCCGGCCGCCGCGCTTGCCGGCACCGGGGCCGATGTCGATCACGTGGTCGGCGCGGCGGATCGTCTCCTCGTCGTGCTCGACGACGACCAGCGTGTTGCCCTGCGCGCCGAGCTTGTCCAGCGCATCGAGCAGCACGCGGTTGTCGCGCGGGTGCAGGCCG
>JBLMVT010000361.1:0-7710 GCA_050256835.1 Betaproteobacteria bacterium
CCTGCCGTACACCCAGCTCGGCCGCCTGATCCGGCCCGAAGAGATTGCCGACGCGATCTGCTTCATGCTCACCAACTCGGCGGTGAGCGGCGAGCTCTGGGTCGACGCCGGTTGGCACGCACCGGCCTGATCGAGCCCACCGCGGCGGCAAGAAGAACGAGGAGACAGCAGCGATGGCGACGAAGAAGAAGCCCGTCCCCACGGCGCAGGATTTCGACCGCGAATTCCGCGCCCAGGTGGCGCAGATGACCGCCGGCCTCGCCCCCACGGCTTTCACCAGCGCGTGGGCCGACTGGGCGATGCACCTCGGCCTGTCGCCGGCCAAGCGGCTGGAATTGAGGCAGGAAGTGCTTCGGCGCGCCAGCGATACCTGGGGCTTCGCGATGCGCGCGCTCGCCGGCGCGCCGGTCTCGCCCGACGAAGGCTTCGAGGGCACGCCCGACCGGCGCTTCGGCAACACCGCCTGGTCGCAGTGGCCGTTCAACGTCTACGCCCGCGCCTACCAGAACAGCGCTGCGCTGATGAACGAGGCGGTGCGCGACGTCGGCGGCGTCACCGACTACCACAGCCAGTTGCTCGAATTCGCGGTGCGGATGCTGCTGGACGCGAGCTCGCCGTCCAACTACCTCGGCTCCAACCCGGAGCTGCTCGCGCTCACTCGCGCCGAGGGCGGCCAGAACCTGGTTCGCGGCACGCAGCATTGGCTGGAGGATCTGCGGCGCACGGTGGAAGGCGCCGCTCCTACGGGCACCGAGGAGTTCGAGGTCGGCAAGAGCGTGGCCGTCACGCCCGGCAAGGTGGTCTTCCGCAACGAGCTGATCGAGCTGATCCAGTACGCGCCGACCACCAAGACCACCCACGCCGAGCCGCTGCTCATCGTGCCGGCGTGGATCATGAAGTACTACATCCTCGACCTGAGCCCGCGCAATTCGCTCGTCAAGTACCTGGTGGACCAGGGCCACACGGTGTTCATGATGTCGTGGAAGAACCCCGACGAGAGCGACCGCGAGATCGGCATGGACGACTACGTCGACAAAGGGTTCCGCGCCGCGCTCGACGCCGTAACCGCGATCGTGCCCCGGCGCAAGGTGCACGCGGTGGGCTACTGCATCGGCGGCACGCTGCTGGCGATCGCCGCGGCCGCGCTGGCGCGCGACAAGGACGAGCGGCTGGCGTCGGTCACGATGTTCGCCGCGCAGACCGACTTCTCCGAGCCGGGCGAGCTCGCGTTCTTCATCAACCCGAGCCAGCTGGCGCTGCTCGAGGCCACGATGCAGAAGAAGGGCGTGCTCGAGAGCCGGCAGATGGGCGCCGCCTTCGCGTTGCTGCGCTCGCAGGACCTGGTCTGGCAGCCCATCATCAACAACTACCTCAAGGGCCAGCGCGACCCGATGATCGACCTGATGGCGTGGAACGCCGACGGCACGCGCATGCCGTGGCGCATGCACACCGAGTACCTGTACCGGCTGTACCTGGATAACGAGCTCGCGACCAACCGCTTCTCCGTGGACGACAAGCTGGTGAGGCTGTCGGACATCACCGTGCCCATGTTCGTCGTCGGCACCGAGACCGACCATGTCGCGCCGTGGGCGTCGGTCTACAAGACGGACAACCTCGTGCGCTCGGACGACTTCACGTTCCTGCTGACCTCCGGCGGCCACAACGCTGGCATCGTCGCCGGACCCGTGCACCCGAAGCGCCACTACCGCAGCAAGACGCGACGCCTGCAGGACCCGCACCTCGCGCCCGAGGACTGGATGGAGGCGGCCACGAAGCACGAAGGCTCCTGGTGGCCGGCCTGGCAGCGCTGGCTGGCCCAGCATTCGAGCGCGCAGGTCAAGCCGCCCGCGATGGGCGCGCCGCGCAAGGGCTACGCGGTGATCGAGGACGCGCCCGGGCGCTACGTCAGGCAGCGCTGACCCGGCGCGGTCGAGCCGCCGGCGGCCCGGCCGTCGCGACTACTTCGTCGATCGAAGTTCGACGTCGATCTGATCGAGCAGGATCTTCTGCCAGTCAGGTGGAAAGTTCAGCGGCGACAGCACGGGTTTGCTGACGACCTCGACGTCGGTGCTCGCGCTGCCTCGCCGCTTCACGAACACGGCAATCCTCTCACCCCAGCTCCACAGCGTGACACCGTGCGACAGCACGAGCCGCCCGGCGGCCTTGTCGCTCTCGACGACATCGAGCTGTCTGACCTTGGCGGCCTCGAGCGTCGCGTCGTACACGGGCTCGTAGGCGGCCTGGTAGGTGCGGCTCACGCCCTGGCCCTCGGCCTCCTTGACGGTTTCGGTCGAAGCGCAGCCGGCCAGGGCCATGACGAAGAGCGGAACCAGGAGAGTGGAGAGCTTCAGTGTGAACTCCTCGTGGGCATGCGGCCATCGACGCCGGACGCTGCGGGCAGGTCGACGGCGCGCTCATGAGCGGAGCGAGGATGCGACCGAAGCTCGGAGTCGCCATTGACAGCCATCAAACCCACGAACCGCACCTGGACTGCCAGCAGCAGCCGCGAGCCACAGGCGGCATGAAGCCACGGCACGGCAAGTCCGTGTCACGTACGACCGCTTGTCGCATAGGCTTCCCTGCTAGCCGTGGCGTTCGCGCGCCTCTGCAAGTGCCTGGCGCACCAACGTCCGAGCGGCCCACGCGCTGGCAGCCAGCGCGTCGTCGATACTGGCTCCGGCCACGTCGCGCAATGCCAGCGCGGCTTCAGTCGGCGCGCCGACTCACCCGGGCTGCACGGCTTGGCCCTGGCGGTTGAAGGCGACGAAGCGGCCCAGTTGACCGCTGCGCACGGCCTCGACCATGGCCTGCAGCGCCGCGTCGACCTGCGCCTGCGACGGCGGCAGCGTCGCGCGACCGGACAGCGCGGCCGCGAACACCAGCGCCCAGCGCGGCCCCAGGGTCTCGGCCTCGGCGACCAGCGCCGCGAAGCTGGCCAGCGCGTGCGGGTCCTTGTCGACGCACATCAGCGGCGACAGTTCGCCGGACTGGCCGGACTCGAAGCTCGCGCGCTGCTCGGCGCTGGCGCCGGCTGGCAGGCTGGCGTCGGCGAACACCAGCAACAGGCGCTGCGGCTCGGGCTGCTGGCGGGCGGCATGGAGGAGGTCGTCGAAGGTGCTGATGTTCATGCCGCGAGACTAACCTGCGGCGCCGCCGGCGCCGGGGCGTGTCCCCACGCCTCGTCATCCACCGCGCCGCGGCTTGACGCTGCACAAGCGATCGCTTCCAGGACAGCCCAATACTGATGGCATCGCAGTACATGCAGTTCGGGCTCTTCGATGCTGTCCTTCCCGCCGCTGGAGGCGTGGGATAAGCAACTCCAGGCGGTCAATTTCCTCGCTCTGCGCGACGGCAAGAGCGTGCTGTGCTCCATCGCCCGAGAGGTGCTCGAACGGCACTTCGGACCCCGGGCGCGGGAGTTCCCGATGGAGTGCTTCCACGAGCACCGGGCCGAGATCGAGGCGATCGCCGGGCGGCTGATCGCCGACGGTCGCGTCGCGCTCAACCGCTCGCTCGTGATCGGCGAGGGTGACGCGGCCGCGCCAGGCGGTCGCACCGCCAGGGAAGGCGCTGCGCTCGTCCCTTGAGGCCGCGGGCGGTAGGTCCGAGGCGGCGAGTTACAACGGCGCGATGGAGCCTTCCCGCACCGACACGGCGACCGACGCGTTGCAGACCTGGTCGCTGCGCGTGCGCGGCCGGGTGCAGGGCGTGGGCTACCGCGAATCGTGCGTGCGCCGGGCGCGCGCGCTCGGCGTCACCGGCTGGGTGCGCAACCGCATGGACGACTCGGTCGAGGCGATGCTGCAGGGCCCGCCGGCGCAACTGGCCGAGCTGTGCGACTGGCTGCGCGAAGGCGTGGCCGCGGCCTGGGTCGAGGAACTCGAGATCAACGTGCTGGCGCCGCCCTTCCCGCGCTTCGACGGCTTCGAGCGCTGGCCGACGCTTTGAGGTGAGGCCGCACGCGAGGGGCTCGCGCTGGCATGAAGCCGTCCGCGGTGCCCTGCGCCCGTTGCGTGGCCGTGGCCGGCGCACCATGATGGCGGTACTGACGGATCCACCTGGCGCAGGAGGCCTCGATGCACAGCCGCCGTCCTTTCGGGCATGAACGCCGGACGTTGCTGAGCGCCGGCGCCGTGCTGGGCGTTGCCGCTTCCCTGCGACCGCAGCTCCTGTTCGCGCAGGCAGCCGGGAGCGCCCTGCGCATCGGTACCATCGGTGCCGGCCGCATCGGCGGCACGGTGGGCGGGCTGTGGGTGCGCGCCGGCCATCCGGTGATGTTCTCTTCGAAGGATCCGCAGGAGGGCCAGGCGCTGGCGGCCAGGCTCGGCCCGCCGGCGCGCGCCGGCAGCGTCGCCGAAGCCATCGCGTTCGGCGAAGTCGTCTTCCTGGCCGTGCCGTACGGCGCGATGCCCGAGATCGGGCGCGAGTACGGCCAGGCGCTGAAGGGCAAGATCGTGCTCGACGCCGGCAATGCGATCGCCGCTCGCGACGGCCCGATCGCCGACGAGGCCGATCGCGAGGGCATCGGCCTCACCTCGCAGAAGCACCTGCCAGGCACGCGCCTCGTGCGTGCCTTCAACACCATCGCCTACACGATCCTCGCCAGCGAGGCCGGCCGGGCGGACCCGAAGCTGCCGATCCCGATCGCCGGCGACGACGCCGAGGCCGTGAAGGTCGCCGCCGCTCTGGTGCGCGACGCGGGCTTCGAGCCGGTGATCGCAGGCGGCCTCGCCGAGGCCCGGCGCTTCCAGCGCGGCGCGCCCGGCTACGGCCCGAGCGCGAACGCGGCTGAGCTGCGCCGCAAGCTGCGCCCGACGCCGTGACGGCGGCCGCAGGCGGGCTGCGGCGCCTGCTGCGAGCCACGCCCGCCGAGCGCCGCGCCGCCCTGTGGTCGTTCGCCTATTTCTTCGCGCTGCTCGCGGCCTACTACGTGCTGCGACCGCTGCGCGACCAGACGGCGATCGCCGGCGGCGTCAGCGCCCTGCCATGGCTTTTCACCGCCACGTTCGTCACCCTGCTCGCGGCGCAGCCGCTGTACGGCGCACTGGTGGCGCGGCTGCCGCGGCGCCGCTTCATCGCATTCGTCTACCACTTCTTCGCCTTCGATCTCGCGGCGTTTTGGCTGCTGCTCGTGCTGGGCGTCGAGCCGGTGGCGGTGGCCCGGGTGTTCTTCGTGTGGGTGAGCGTGTTCAACCTGTTCGCGGTCGCCGTGTTCTGGTCGTTCATGGCCGACCTGTTCGACAGTGAGCAAGGCAAGCGCCTGTTCGGCTTCATCGGCGCCGGCGGCACGGCCGGCGGCCTGCTCGGCCCCGCGATCACCATCGCGCTCGCCCAGGCGCTCGGTCCGGCGAACCTGCTGCTGGTGGCGCTGGTGCTGCTCGAGCTCGCGGTGCTGTGCGTCCACCGGCTCGGGTGCACGACGACCGCCGCGCCACAGGAGCCAAGGCACGACGAGCGCCCGATCGGCGGCAGCGCCTTCTCCGCGCTGCCCGAGATCGTGCGCTCGCCCTACCTGCTGGGCGTGGCCGCGTGGATGAGCCTGCTGTCGTTCGGGGCCACGGTGCTCTATTTCGCGCAGGCGCACGTCGTCGCCGCCGAGGTCCGGGGCGCGGCCGCCCAGACGCAGGTGTTCGCCGGCGTCGACCTCGCGGTGGGCCTGCTGACCCTGGCCACGCAGGTTCTCGCCACGAGCCGCTTCATCGAGCGCTTCGGCACCGGCCTCGCGATGGGCGCCCTGCCCGCGGTCTATCTCGTCGGGTTCGCCGGGCTCGGCCTCGCGCCGACGCTCGGCGTCGTGCTCGTCTTCCAGGTCGCGCAGCGCTGGACGAACTTCGCGCTCGCGAACCCGGCACGCCAGGTGCTGTTCACCGTCGTCGGCCGCGAGGAACGCTACAAGGCCAAGAACTTCCTCGACACCGTCGTCTATCGGGCCTCCGATGCGCTCTACGGCTGGGTCTTCGACAGCCTGCAGGCGATCGGGCTCAAGCTCGGCGCGGTGGCGCTCGCCGCACTGCCGGTCGCGGGGGCGTGGCTGCTGCTGTCCACGACGCTCGGTCGCATGCACGAGCGCCGTGCCCGGCAGAGCCGGAACAGCGAAACGGACCTGCGGTCCGGCGAAAGGAGCAGAGCATGAAGTCACGCGCGCTCGAAACCGCCACGTCGCCGGAAACGGCAAGACGATCCTCCACGCGGCGATCGAAGGCGGCCGGTCTGTCCCCCGCGCGGCTGGCCCGGATGCACGACGCCCTGCTGCGCCACGTGGACAGCGGCCGACTGCCGGGCCTCGTGGCGCTCGTCAGCCGGCACGGCATGGAGCACGCCGACGCGATCGGCACCCTGGCGTTCGACCGCACCTCGCCGATGCGGCGCGACACGATCTTCCGCCTGGCCTCGGTGACGAAGCCGATCACCGCCGTGGCGGCGATGATCCTCGTCGAGGAATGCCGGCTCAGGCTGGACGATCCCGTCGATGAATTGCTGCCGGAACTGGCGAACCGCCGGGTCCTGCGGACGATCGACAGCGAGCTCGACGACACGGTGCCCGCCAAGCGGCCGATCACGTTGCGCGACCTGCTGACGTTTCGCTCCGGCTACGGCGAAGTGGCGTTCCTCTCGCCGGCATGTCCGCTCCAGAAGGCGCTCGCCGAAGCCCGCCTGCCGCTGAGCGCATGGATGTTCCCGGGCACTCCCGACGACTACATGCGGTGTCTCGGCAGCCTGCCGCTGGCCAGTCAGCCGGGCGAGCGCTGGCTGTATCACATGAGCGCCGAAATCCTGGGCGTTCTCATCGCCCGCGTTGCCGGCGTGCCGCTGTCGGCCTTCATGCGCAAGCGGATCCTCGAGCCGCTGGGCATGAACGACACCGGGTTCACCGTGCCGCAGGCACAGCTCGAGCGCGTCGCCACCTGCTACCGGACGGATTTCTCGAGCGGTGCGATCACGCCGCTGGAAGAAGCCCGCAACGACCTGCTCGCGCGTCCGTGCGCCTTCGAGTCGGGCGGCGGCGACCAGTTCGTCTCCACCGCCGATGACCTGCTCGCGTTCGGCCGGATGATGCTGAACCGCGGCGCACATGGCAGGCAGCGGATCCTGTCGCGACTGTCGGTGGAGCTCATGACGACTGACCAGTTGACGCCCGAGCAGAAGGCGGCCTCCCCGTTCTTCGAGAACTTCTGGGACTCGCGCGGCTGGGGGCTGGGCCTGTCGATCGTGACGCGCCGCGACGAGGTGGCCGGCGTGCCCGGGCGTTTCGGCTGGGACGGAGCCTTCAGCACGTCGCTGTACGTGGACCCGCGCGAAGACATGGTCGGTGTCCTCTTGGCGCAATGCCGCCCGGGAGCGTTGCGCCTGCCGCCCGTCGTGCTCGACTTCTGGACATCCGCCTACCAGGCGATCGAGGGCTGAGTGGCGGCCTGCCGTGCCGATCGGACGAAGGTCGCCGGCCAACGTCGCGGAGGTTCGATAGGCCGAGAGGCTAGGTGCCGCAGAAGGTCTGGTAGCGCGCCGTGACGTCCGCCGGCGCCGGCTCGGCATATTGCACGACGTCCGGCGTCTCGTCGAACGGCAGGCGCAGCGCGGCGAGCAGCCGCTCGAACGGCACGAGGTCGTCGCCCGTGGCGGCGGCGAGCGCTTCCTCGACGCGATGGTTGCGCGGGATGATGAGCGGGCTCGCGCGGCGCATGCGCGCCGCTCGTCCGGTCGCTGCGTGGC
>JBLMVT010000362.1:0-3199 GCA_050256835.1 Betaproteobacteria bacterium
GCCACCCGGTGGTCGAGGCGCGGCTGGCCGAGACCGGCACGGCCTTCATGGCCAACGACTGCCGGCTCGACGCCAACCGCCGCATGCTCGTCGTCACCGGGCCGAACATGGGCGGCAAATCCACCTACATGCGCCAGATCGCGCTGATCGTGCTGCTCGCGGCGATGGGCTCGTTCGTGCCGGCGGCCTCGGCCCGGCTCGGGCCGATCGACGCCATCCACACACGCATCGGCGCGGCCGACGACCTGGCCAACGCGCAGTCGACCTTCATGCTCGAGATGACCGAGGCCGCGGCGATCGTGCATGGCGCCACCGAGCAGTCGCTGGTGCTGATGGACGAGATCGGGCGCGGCACCTCGACCTTCGACGGCCTGGCGCTGGCGAGCGCGATCGCCGCGCAGCTGCACGACCGCAACCGCGCCTTCACGCTGTTCGCCACCCACTACTTCGAGCTGACCGAGTTCCCGAGGAAGCACCCGCGCGCGCTCAACGTTCACGTCGGCGCCGCCGAGAGCGGCGACGACATCGTCTTCCTGCACGAGATCGAGCCCGGCCCGGCGAGCCGCAGCTACGGCGTGCAGGTGGCGCGGCTGGCCGGCATGCCGCCGACCGTCATCCGCCAGGCGCGCGCCACGCTCGAGGCACTGGAGGCACAGTCGCGCGCCGCCGACGCGCAGATCGACCTGTTCGCCGCGCCCGCCACGGCGCCGCCGGCCGAGCCGAGCGAGGTCGAACGCGCGCTCGCGGCGATCGACCCCGATCGCCTCACGCCGCGCGAGGCGCTCGAGGCGCTGTACCGGCTGAAGGCGCTGAAGGGCTGAGACGGCCGGACGTCTGGCGCAGCGGTGGCAGTCCGCCTGATTTGAATGCGTGCCGAGGCTGCTGCGGCAGGGCGGGGGCAGCACCTGCGTTCTCCGGCCCACGCTCGCGGGCGGTCGCCTCGGCGTTCGCCTGCCGTGCCGTCAACACCTGCGTGCCGTGCGGCCGGCCAGGCGACCGCGAATGGGGCCTGCGCCCGCAGGCGCCACCCCCGCCCTGCAACGCACGCTGGTGACACGCGACTGCGGGCGCGCCGCGGTGGTCGTCGGGCAGGTCGCCCGGGGGTGCGGGCGCAGGCCCCATTCGCGGTCGCGGCACAGTGCGCGTGTCGAGCCGGGGTTGAAGAGGTAACGCTCGACCGCCCCAGCGGTGCCCCGCGAGCGTGGACCGGAGAACGCATCCCCGGGCCAGCTGCCACGCCGAGCGCACCGCACGCCCAGAGCGCCGCACGCGCCCAGCCTTCAGCCGCGCCCGACGAACGGCATCTTCGTCGCCATCACCGTCATGAACAGCACGTTGGCATCGAGCGGCAGGCTGGCCATGTGCAGCACGGCGTTGGCGACCACCTGCACGTCCATGCGCGGCTCGGCCTTCAGCGAGCCGTCGGCCTGCGGCACGCCGGCGGCCATGCGCTCGGTCATCTCGGTGGCGGCGTTGCCGATGTCGATCTGCCCGCAGGCGATGTCGTGGGCGCGCCCATCGAGCGCGGTCGCCTTGGTGAGGCCGGTGATCGCATGCTTGGTCGCCGTGTACGGCGCGCTGAATGGCCGCGGCGCATGCGCCGAGATCGAGCCGTTGTTGATGATGCGCCCGCCGCGCGGCGACTGGCCCTTCATCAGCCGGAACGCCTGCTGCGTGCACAGGAACACGCCGGTGAGGTTGACGTCGACCACGGCGCGCCACTGCACCACGCTCAGCTCGTCCATCGGCACGGGCGGCGCGCCGGTGCCGGCGTTGTTGAACAGCACGTCGAGCCGGCCGAAGCGCGCGTGCACGGCGTCGAACAGCGCGCGCACGGCGTCCGGGTCGGCCGTGTCGGTCGGCACGGCAAGTGCGTTGGCGCCGTTCGCGCCGGCGCGTGCCGCCGTCTCGTCGAGCGCGTCGCGCCGCCGGCCGGCGAGAGCGACACCCCAGCCGGCGGCGAGGAAGGCGAGCGCGGTGGCGCGGCCGATGCCGCTGCCGGCACCGGTGACGAGGGCGATCTTCATGAGCGGTTCTCCGTGGCTCGTGCGAAGGGATGTCACTGCAGGCCGATGCGCCGGGCGCCGCGTTCGAGCAGTGCCGCCGCCGGCGGCGCGAAGCGGAATGCGGCCAGCAGGTCGGCACCGCGGTAGCCGGGCGCGCGGCGCGCGATCGCGTCGGCCACCGCGCGCGCCTCGTCGACCCGGCCGGCCAGCGCCAGGCAGTGGGCGGCGATGCCGAGGATGTGCACGTGCGCGTTCGGCCTCGCCGCGGCCCGGACGGCCCAGTCGGCGGCCTCGTCGAAGCGGCCCAGCCGCACCAGCGCGAGCGCACGCGACGCGAGCATGGCGAACAGCAGCGGATCGAACGGGCTCAGCTCGCGCGAGTGGTCGGCGAAGCGCAGCGCCGCCTGCGGGTCGCCCGACTGCGAATGCACGAACGCGAGCGTGTAGTGGCCGAGCGCGAAGTTGGGGCTGAGCGCGACCGCCGTGCCCAGCTCGGCCAGCGACGGATCGAGCTGCCCGCGAAGCCACAGCGCGCGCCCCATCGCCCAATGGGCGACCGGGTCGCGGTCGTCGGCCATCAGGCCCTCGGAGGCGGCGCGGTGCGCCGCCTCGACCTCGCTGTCGTGCTCGCCCCAGGCGAGGAAGGCGTTCTGGAAATGGGTGAACGACAACCCGGCCCAGGGCCGCGCGAAGGTCGGGTCGACGCGCAGCGCGGCGCGGAAGAAGTGCTGCGCGCGCTCGTTGTCGGCGCGGTTGAAGCGGTACATGTGCCACAGCCCGCGGTGGTGCGCCTGCCAGGCATCGAGCGAGTCGGCCGGCGCGAGCAGCGCGCGGTTGCGCTCGGCGGTCTCGATCTGGCTGTCGATGGCCGCGACGATGCGTCCGGCGATGTCCTCGAGCACGTCCAGCGCGCCGCCGAGCGGCGCCTCGTAGTCCTCGGCCCAGACGATGCGCGAGCCGCGCGCCTCGGCGAGCTGCACGCCCACCGTGAGGCGGCGCGCGTCGCGGCGCAGCCAGCCGTCGGCGACGTAGTCGACGCCGAGCAGGCGGCCGGCAGCCGCTCCGTCGATGCCGCGCTCATCGAGCGCGAACACCGTGCCCTGCGCGATCACGAACAGCCTGCGCAGGCCGGCGAGCCGGGTGATCAGGTCGTGCACCAGGCCGTCGGCCAGCCCGCCGCGCGGCGCCGCGGC
>JBLMVT010000363.1:0-3584 GCA_050256835.1 Betaproteobacteria bacterium
GCCTGCGACACTTCGAGCCGGGCTCCGAACACGCCGAGCGCGCTGCCTGCGACCGCCTGCGGCGCGCCGTGCTGCCAGCGCGCGTGCAGCGCGTCGAGCGGGTACAGCGCCGGCGCCTCGACGGTGTGCCAGCGCGCGCCGTGATGCCGGTAGTGTGCGGCGTAGATCTCGTCCATGCGCGCGTCCATCGCGACCCAGACGTCGGCCACGCGGTGGCGCTGGCGCGCATCCTCGGCGACCACCTGCAGGGTGTCGAGCGGCAGCGCCGGCCTGCCGAGCCCGAAGGCATAACCCTGGGCGACCGCGCAGGCGGTGCGCAGCCCGGTGAAGGCCCCGGGCCCGCGGCCGAAGGCGACGGCGTCGAGGGCAGCCGCGTCGAGGCCGGCCTCGGCGAGCAGCGCACGGATCGCGCCGATCAGCGTCGCCGAGGCCTGCGCGCCACCGGCCGCCTCGTGCGTGACGATGCGCTCGCCGTGGCAAACGGCGAGCGCCATCCGTTCGGTCGAGGTGTCGAAGGCGAGCAGCCGGACCGCGCGTTCGCTCATCCGGTCAGTGTAGCCGTGCGATCATCGGGCCATGCCGGGGAGTGTGTGCAGGGCGGCGGTGGCCGTGTGCCTGGGCTGGGCGGCGCTGTCGACCGCAGCCGGCCCGCTGCCTGCCGCGGTCGAGGACGCGCTGCAGCGCGCACAGGTGCCGCCGCAGGCGCTGGTTGCGGTCGTCCAGGATGCCGCCACGGGCAACGAGCGGCTGGCCTGGCAGGCCGAGCGGCCCGTCAACCCGGCCTCGCTCACCAAGCTCGTCACCACCTACGCCGCGCTCGACATCCTCGGGCCGGCGTGGCGCTGGAGCACGCCGGTGTGGCTCGACGGCCCGCTGCGCAAGCCCGGACCGGACGGCACGCTCGACGGCAACCTGGTGATCCGCGGCGAGGGCGACCCGACGCTGGTGGTCGAGCGGCTGTGGCTGCTGCTGCGCCGCGTGCGCGCGCTCGGCGTGCGACACATCCGCGGCGACATCGTGCTCGACCGCAGCGCCTTCGAGCCGCCGGCGCGGTCGGCGGGCGCCTTCGACGGCGAGCCGCTGGAGCCATACAACGTCGCCGCCGACGCCCTGCTGCTCAACTTCGGGTCGCTCCTGCTCACCTTCACGCCCGACCGCGCGAGCGGACGTGCGCACATCGCCGC
The DNA here is from genome assembly GCA_050256835.1 of Betaproteobacteria bacterium. Classification (GTDB taxonomy): domain Bacteria; phylum Pseudomonadota; class Gammaproteobacteria; order Burkholderiales; family Burkholderiaceae_C; genus JAMHWF01. Next base: position 1,185 of record JBLMVT010000363.1, read on the forward strand.
CCTGCCGCCGCTGGCCGGGGTGCGCATCGACGCCAGCGTGGCGCTGTCCGAGGCGCCCTGCGACGACTGGCGCAGCGCGCTGCGCGCCGACTTCCGTGACCCGACGCGAATCCACTTTGCGGGCAGCTACCCGGCCGCGTGCGACGAGCGCCAGTGGCCGCTGGCCTATGCCGACCCACCGCACTATGCCGAGCGCATGCTGGTCGCGCTATGGGCCGAGCTCGGCGGCAGCCTGGGCGGGCGCGTGCGCGACGGTGTCGCGCCGGCCACGGCACCCGCCTTCGAGGTGCGCTCTCCGGCGCTTGCCGAGGTCGTGCGCGACATCAACAAGTACAGCAACAACGTGATGGCGCAGCAGCTGTTCCTGACGCTGGGGCTGGAGCAGCGCGGCAGCGGCAGCGAGGCAGCGGCGCGCGCCGTGCTGCACGACTGGCTGGCCGAGCGGCTCGGCGCGACGGCCGACGATGCGGTGATCGACAACGGCTCGGGCCTGTCGCGCGAGACGCGGCTGTCGGCCCGGCTGCTGGCGCGCCTGCTCGCGCAGGCCTGGGCCGAGCCGCTGCTGCCCGAACTGGCCGCCTCGCTGCCGCTGGCCGGGCAGGACGGCACGCTGCGGCGCTCGCGCGCCCCTTATGGCCGTGCCCACCTGAAGACCGGCTCGCTGCGCGATGTCGCCGGCGTGGCCGGCTACGTGCTCGACGCCGCCGGCCGCCGCCAGGTGGTGGTGGCGATCGTCAACCACCCGAACGCCAACGCGGCGCGGCCCGCGCTCGACGCGCTGGTGCAGTGGGCCGCCGAGCCGCGCACCGGCAACTGAGGCGCGCGCGTCAGAACGGGTTGTTGCGCGAGCGCGAGTCGGCCGCGATGCCGAGCTGGCGCTGCCCGCCGGCCGACAGCAGGGTCGGCGTCGCCCAAAGCCAGGTGTTGCCGTCGGCCCCCGTGGCGAGCGTCTTGTTCGTGCAGTCCGGCGGCGCGGCCGTGGTGCACGCGGGATCGATCACGTCGACGAAGCCGCCCGCCGCGGGAAACCTCGAATAGAACTGGATCACCTGGTCGCCGAGCACCAGCCCGACGTTGCGCCCGCTGTCGTTGACCAGCCCGACGCGCAGCTTGGCGTTGAAGCGGTCGGTCAGGCGCGACAGCAGCGCCGCGCGATCGGTGTCGGTGTGCGCGGCCTTCTCGGCGATCGCGAACGGCGTGACGCCGAGGTCGGGAACGGTCAGCACGATCACCTTGCCACCGGCGTCGACGAGGCGGTGCACTAGCCCCGCCAGCGCGGTGCCGCGGTCCTCGAGCGCGGCCGAGAGCGCGGCCTCGTTCGTGCCGTCGTAGAGGGCGTACTGGGCGAGGATGTCGTTGGCGCCGACCAGCAGCGTGACGAGGTCCCTGTCGGTCAGCGAATCGGCGGCGAGGTGGCTGTCGATCTGCGCCGACACATCGTCGACCTTGGCGCCGTTGATCGCGTAGTCGAGGCTGGGCGCGGCGCCGCCGCTCGGGTTGCACTGCGCGAACGGCAGCCGCCACGACTGCGCGAGGTACTGCACCCAGTTCGGGCCGTTCTGGCACAGCAGCGCGCCGCTCGTGGCGTCGACCGCGTTGACGCCCCAGTTCTTGCCGGTCGCGTCGTAGGTCTGCTGGGTGACCGGGTCGACCTGACCGGCCGTCGTGAGCGCACTGGTCTCGTCGCCGAAGACGACGATGCGCCGCGGCGCGAAGGCGGAGACCAGGTCGCCGCCGCCGCACGAGGCCAGCAGCACCAGGCCGACGACGGTCGACGCCCACCAGGCCAGGCGGCGCAAGCGGCTCGGATCGGACTTCATGCACTCTCCAGGTTCGGTGCGATACGTTGTCAGGAGGCTGCGGCGGCGCGCCGCAGGCGGTCGCGCACGCCGTCCCATTCGGGTGTCGCCGGCGGCGCTTCGACCCAGATCAGGCCGACGCCCTCGGCATCGAGTTCGCGCAGCGCGGCGAACAGGTCGTGCGCCGCGCCCGCCGCCGTCGCCGGCATGCGCCGGCGGCGGATGCCGGGGGGCGCCGGCACGGTGCGCGAATATACCGCCAGCGTCGCCCCCTTCGGTCCGGCAGGGCCGAGCACCTCGAGGGCGCGTCGCAGCAGGTCGGTTTCCATCAGCCTCACCGCGGCGCGCGGCGCGTAGTGCGCCGTCAGCGTGCCCGGCGCGCGCGGCGCGGCTTCGTCGCGCTCGCGCAGCGGCTCGCCGGCCGCCGCGTGCAGTCGTGCCGGGTCGATCTGCCCCGGCCGCAGCAGCACCGGACGGCCGCGCGTGGTGTCGACGATGGCCGACTCGATGCCGACCTCGCAGGCCCCGCCGTCGAGCACCGGCACGGCATCGCCGAACTCCTCGACCACGTGCGCCGCGCGCGTCGGGCTGACGCGGCCGT
>JBLMVT010000364.1:0-2648 GCA_050256835.1 Betaproteobacteria bacterium
CACGAGGCCGGCGCGGTGCGCGCAGCGTCGGGGCGGCGCGCTCGCTACACTCGTCGGGCGATCGGGCGTCACGTCCATCGTCGTCCGATTCTATCGACCATGTCCGTTCCACCGCCTGCCACGCCGCTCACCGACGCCGAGTACCACGCCCGTGCGTCGGCGCTGCTCGCCCGGATCGAGGCGACGATCGACGCCTGGCTGCAGGACGACGTGATAGACATCGACGGCGCGCGCACCGGCGGCCTGCTCGAGCTGACCATGCCCGGCGGCGGCAAGCTGGTCGTCAACACGCAGCCGCCGCTGCACGAGGTCTGGCTGGCCGCGCGCGCCGGCGGCTTCCACTTCCGCTGGGTCAACGGCCGCTGGCTCGACCGCGAGGGCGGCGAGTTCTTCGAGGTGCTGTCGCGCTGCGCGAGCGATCAGGCCGGCAAGCCGCTGCGCTTCACGGCCTGAAGCACGCTAGCGCTTGAAGAGGTCGAGGATCGACTTCTTCTCGTCCTCGCTCGGCGCCTCGGGCAGCTTGTCCTCCAGGCCCACGCTGCTGACGCCGGCGCCGCGCGTGTACTCCTCGTAGTACCACTCGCCGGCGAGGTTGACGACGCCCTCGGGCACCGCGGGCTCCTCCACCGGCACGCCCTTGAGCACCGTCTGCATGTAGTCGATCCACACCGGCAGCGCGAGGCCGCCGCCGGTCTCGCGGTCACCGAGCTTGCGCGGGTTGTCGTAGCCGATCCACACCACCGCGACGACGCGGCGCTGGAAGCCGGCGAACCAGGCGTCGAGCGAGTCGTTGGTGGTGCCGGTCTTGCCGTAGATGTCGTCGCGCTTGAGCGCCTGGTAGGCCTTGGCCGCGGTGCCGATGTGCGTCACGCTCTGCAGCAGGCTGTCCATCACGAAGGCATTGCGCGCGTCGATGACGCGCAGCGACTCGTCGGGCGCCTGCGGGCGCGCCTCGCTCAGCAGGTGGCCACGGCTGTCCGTGATCTTCGTGATCAGCTGCGGGTTGAGACGGTAGCCGCCGTTGGCGAACACCGAGTACGCGCTGGCCATCTGCATCGGCGTCACCGAGCCGGCGCCGAGCGCCATCGTGAGATAGGCCGGATGCTTGTCGGCGTCGAAGCCGAAGCGCGTGATCCATTGCTGCGCGTAGGGCGCGCCGATCGACTGCAGCACGCGGATCGAGATCATGTTCTTCGACTTGGCCAGCCCGCGGCGCAGCGACATCGGGCCCTCGAACCCACCGTCGTAATTCTTCGGCTCCCACGGCTGGCTGCCGGTGACGCCGGCATCGAAGAACAGCGGCGCGTCGTTGACGACCGTGGCCGGCGTGAAGCCCTTTTCCAGCGCCGCCGAGTAGATGAACGGCTTGAAGCTCGACCCCGGCTGGCGCCACGCCTGCGTCACGTGGTTGAACTTGTTCTTCGCGTAGTCGAAGCCGCCGACCATCGCCTGCACGGCGCCGGTGCGCGGGTCGAGCGCGACGAACGCGCCCTCGACCTCGGGCAGCTGGGTCAGCGACCATTCGCCCTTCGCGCCCTTCACCAGCCGCACGACGGCACCACGGCGGATCTGCGTCTGCGGGTTGCCCTTGGGCGCGAGACCCGAGGCGACCGGCTTCAGGCCGTCGCCGGTGACCGTGATGGCCTCCCCGTTCTGCAGCGCCGCGACCACCTTCTTCGGGCTCGCCTCGAGCACCACGCCCGCGCGCAACTCGTCGTTGTCGGGGTGCTCGACCAGCGCCTCGGCGATGCGCGCGTCGACCTCGCCCGCGTCGGCCGGCAGGTCGACATAGCCCTCCGGGCCGCGGTAGACCTGTCGCCGCTCGTAGTCCATGATGCCCTTGCGCAGCGCGTGGTAGGCGAGCTGCTGGTCGGCGGCGTCGATCGTCAGGTAGACGTTGAGCCCGCGCGTGTAGGCGGCCTCGCCGTACTGCGCGAAGATCAGCTGGCGCGCCGTCTCCGCCACGTACTCGGCGTGCACCGGGACGTCCGACGGCGCGCGGTACTTCAGCGGCTGTGCCTTGGCGGCATCGTGCTGGGCCTCGGTGATGAAGCCATTGTCGAGCATGCGGTCGATGATGTACTGCTGGCGCTGCACCGCGCGCTTTGGATTGCTGATCGGGTTGTAGGCCGACGGCGCCTTCGGCAGCCCGGCCAGCATCGCCGCCTCGGCGACGGTGATGTCCTTCAGCGGCTTGCCGAAATAGATCTCGCTCGCGGCGGCGAACCCGTAGGCGCGCTGCCCGAGGTAGATCTGGTTCATGTAGACCTCGAGGATCTGCTGCTTGGAGAGCTGGCTCTCGATCTTCAGCGCCAGCAGGATCTCGTAGATCTTGCGGGTGAACGTCTTCTCGGTCGACAGGTAGAAGTTGCGCGCCACCTGCATCGTGATCGTCGACGCGCCCTGGCTCTTGTACTCGTTGAAGCTCGCCAGGCCCGCGCGCACGATGCCGAGATAGTCGACGCCGCCGTGCTGGTAGAAGCGCGCGTCCTCGATCGCCAGCACCGCGTCCTGCATCACCTTCGGGATCTCGCGGATCGGCACGAAGTTGCGGCGCTCCTCGCCGAACTCGCCAAGCAGGACGCCGTCGGCCGAGTACACGCGCATCGGCAGCTTGGGGCGGTAGTCGGTGAGCCCGCTGATCTCGG
>JBLMVT010000365.1:0-3772 GCA_050256835.1 Betaproteobacteria bacterium
CGAGGAAGGCCGCGCGACGCGCGACCAGCGCGTCGAGGCTGTCGTCGCACGTCGCCGGCGCGGCCTCGCCCTCGAGCCGGCGCAGGGCCTCGGGCGCGGCGACGGCGAGCCGGCCGAGCGCGAAGGCGATGCGGTTGGTCTCGACCGCGACGCCGTTCAGCTCGATCGCGCGCATCAGGGCGGCCTCGGAGAGCGGCACCAGTCCGCGCTGGAACAGCGCGCCGAGCATGACGATGTTGGCCGGCAGCGTGTCGCCGAGCATCGCCTGCGCGATCTGCTGCGCGTCGGTGGCGTGCACGCGTCCGGCGCCGGCGGCGTGGCGCAGCTTGTCCATCAGCGCGCCCACGTGCAGGTCGGCGTCGGGGTCGCGCACGAACGCCGCGGTCGCCAGCTCGTGGGTGTTGACTAACACGACCGTGCGGCCGCGCTTGATCGTGCCCAGCGCCTCGGGCGACGCGCCGACCACCATGTCGCAGGCGAGCAGCGCGTCGGCCTGCTGGGTGTCGATGCGCACCTGGTTGAGCTCGTCGGGGGTGAGCGCCAGCCGCACGAACGACAGCACCGCGCCGCCCTTCTGCGCGAAGCCCATGAAGTCGAGCACCGAGGCCTGCTTGCCCTCCAGGTGCGCGGCCATCGTGACGAGCGCCCCCACCGTCACGACGCCGGTGCCGCCGACACCGGTGACGAGCAGGTCGAACGGGCCGGTCCAGCGCCACGCGGCCGGTGACGGGATCGCCGCCAGCTCGCGCGCGACGGCGTCGGCCGACACGCCCGAGCCGACGCGCTTCCTCGGCACCGCGCCCTCGACCGTGACAAAGCTCGGGCAGAAGCCGTTCAGGCACGAGTAGTCCTTGTTGCACGACGACTGGTCGATGTGGCGCTTGCGGCCCCAGTCGGTCTCGACCGGGATCACCGACAGGCAGTTCGACGCGACGCCGCAGTCGCCGCAGCCCTCGCACACCATTTCGTTGATGAAGACGCGCTTGCGCGGCTCTTCCAGCTCGCCCTTCTTGCGCCGGCGCCGCTTCTCGGCAGCACAGGTCTGGTCGTAGATCAGCAGCGTGACGCCCGGCACCTCGCGCAGCGTGCGCTGCACCGCGTCCATTTCCTCGCGCGGGTGGAAGGTCGTGCCCTTCGGGAACTCGCTCTCGCGGCCGCGGTACTTGGCGATGTCGTCGCTGACGACGGCGACGCGGCCGGCGCCTTCGGCCTCGACCTGGCGGGCGATCTCGGGCACGCCGATGTGGCCGTCGACCGGCTGGCCGCCGGTCATCGCGACCGCGTCGTTGTAGAGCAGCTTGTAGGTGATGTTGGCGCCCGCCGCGATCGTCTGCCGGATTGCCAGCAGCCCGGAGTGGAAGTAGGTGCCGTCGCCGAGGTTCTGGAACACGTGGCGCTCGGTCGTGAAGCGCGAGTGGGCGGCCCAGTCGACGCCCTCGGCGCCCATCTGGATCAGCCCGCTCGTCTGCCGGTCCATCCAGCTTGCCATGAAGTGGCAGCCGATGCCGGCCAGCGCGCGCGAGCCCTCGGGCACCTTGGTGCTGGTGTTGTGCGGGCAGCCCGAGCAGAAGTAGGGCAGCCGCTTGACGGCGTCGGCCGCGTTCTGCAGCAGCGCCGGCATCGTGAAGTCGACGACGAGGTGGCGCCGGTCGAGCATCGGGTTGAGCCGCGCCAGCCACTCGGCGACGATCGGCATGATGCGCGAGGGGCGCAGCTCGCCGAGTGCGGAGATCAGCGGCGTCGTGCCGTCGGGCATCGTCTTGCCGGCGATGCGCGCGCGCTGCACGTCGGGCAGCGCATACAGCAGCTCCTTGATCTGGCGCTCGACGACCGGAGCCTTCTCCTCGATGACGAGGATCTCCTCCAGCCCCTGCGCGAATTCGATCATGCGCGTGGGCTCGAGCGGGAACACCAGGCCAACCTTGTAGACGCGCACGCCGGCGGCGGCGAGCGAGTTGGGGTCGAGCGAGAGCCGGCGCAGCACCTCCATGAAGTCGTAGTGCGCCTTGCCGACGGTGACGATGCCGAGCGTCGCGTTCGGGCTCGAGACGACGTGCTTGTCGACCGAGTTGAGCTTCGCGAAGGCGCGCACCGCGTCGAGCTTGGCCGCCAGCCGCGCCTCGATCTCCAGCGAGGGCAGGTCGACGGCCTTGACGTGCAGCGGCATGGAAGGCGCGAAGTCCACCGGCAGCGTGAAGTCGAGCGGCACCGCGTCGAGGTCGACCGTCATCGCCGACTCGACCACCTCGCTGATCGCCTTGAAGCCGATCCAGGCGCCCGAGAAGCGCGACAGCGCCCAGCCGTACAGCCCGAACTCGAGGTACTCGGCCACGTTGGCCGGGTGCAGCACCGGCATGCTCCAGGCCTGCATGGCGACGTCGCTCTGGTGCGGCATCGACGAGGACACGCAGCCGTGGTCGTCGCCGGCGACGACGAGCACGCCGCCCAGCGACGATGAGCCGTAGGCGTTGCCGTGCTTGAGCGCGTCGCCTGAGCGGTCGACCCCCGGGCCCTTGCCGTACCACATCGCGACCACGCCGTCGACCGTGCGCCTGGGGTCGAGCGCGACGCGCTGCGTGCCCAGGCAGGCGGTGGCGGCGAGATCCTCGTTGATGGCGGGCAGGAACTGCACGCCGGCCTCGTCGAGCACCTTCTTCGCCTTCCACAGCTGCTGGTCGACCATGCCGAGCGGCGAGCCGCGGTAGCCGCTGACGAAGCCGGCCGTGTGCAGGCCGCGCGCGGCGTCGAGCCGGCGCTGCATCAGCAGCAGCCGCACCAGTGCCTGCGTGCCGGTGAGGAAGACGGCGCCGCGGCTGGCGGCGAGGTTGTCGGCGAGGCGGTACTCGCGCAGGGCCGGCGGCGCGGGGGCGAGGGCGGCGGTCATGGCAGCTCTCCTTTCAGCCGGCCCATGGTAGGCAGCAAGGGAGAAACGGGTGTCGCGATATCCCTGCTTCGGACAGAATCGGCGAACGGATCGTTCCGCGATCAACGAACTGGCGAAATGGACGCACTCGACCGCGCGACCCACCGGATCATCGAGGAGCTGCAGCAGGACGGCTCGCTCTCGGCGCAGCAGCTCGCCGAGCGCGTCGGCCTGTCGGCCACCCCGGTGTGGCGGCGCGTGAAGGAGCTGGAGCAGTCGGGCGTGCTGCGCCGGCGCGTCGCGCTGATGGACCGCGAGAAGCTGGGCCTGTCGATCTGCGTGCTGGCGCACGTCTCGCTGGTGCGCCAGACCGAGGGTGCGGTCGAGGACTTCGAGCGCTTCGCACGGGCGCGCCCCGAGATCATGGAGTGCGCGCGCATCACCGGCGAGGCCGACTACGTCATCAAGGTCGTCGTCGCCGACATGAAGGCCTACGATCGCTTCCTGTCCGAACAGGTGTTCAGGCTCGCCGGCGTGGCCGGCATCCGCAGCAACGTCGTGCTGCGCGAGGTGAAGTACGAGACGGCGTTGCCGGTCGGTTGAACCGCGCCGCATGCGCTCGGCGGCAGCGCACCGTCATTCCCGCGCGGGCGGGAACCGGCAACCACGGATTTCACTGGGCCGCCACCGTGCGCCCGCGGCCGGCCTCCTTGGCGCGGTAGAGCGCGTCGTCGGCGCGCCGCACCTGCGGGTCGAGCGACTCGGCCGGCGCGACGATCGGCACCAGCCCGGCGCTGTAGCCCAGCGGCGCGCCGTCGCCGTCGTGCGCGGCAAGCGCCGCGCGCAGCCGCGCGTCGAAGCTCAACGCCGCGCTCGCATCGGCCTGCCACAGCAGCACCGCGTACTCCT